>JAPYRI010000010.1 GCA_029941135.1 Alphaproteobacteria bacterium
GACACCGAAGCTTCGAGTCAATTTCAGGGGATCGATTTCTCCTGAACAGGGCGCGACCCCGGCTGAGGCGCGGGCCTGGGATCGCGCCCACCGTCCCAAGCCCTGCAAACTGGCAAGCAACCGGTTGTTAAGGCGATCTGTAGCAGCCAAGCTCAGACTCAATTGGTCGCCGCCGGAGCAAATCGCCGGATGGCTTAAGAGAGCATCCAGGAAGTGGATGTCATCAAGTGTCTCATGAGACCAGCTATCGCAGTCTGTTTGTTCAGACACGCAGTGTGCTTAAAAAGGAGTTGCTTCAACACCTTCGGTCGAGGCGGACGATCCGTCGATCCCGGCAGGCGGGCCAAAGTGGCGACGGACGGGGGAAGAGCAACGATGCCGTACCCATCAGTGAGCGACCGGCGTCGGTTGAGGACCGGGCAGTGCCGGGGCACTGGGAGAGCGATTTAATCTCAGGATCAGGCAACAGCCACATTGCGACCCGCAAAGCCCGTGGCAGCGCGGATCCAATGAAAACACCAGCAGAACGATTTAATGCATGTGTTGCGTTGACCAATTGAGCCTGCAGATAGGAACAGACATTCCGAATGCGTGGCCGAATGTCCGCTTTCCCCCCGAAAGCAGACGTTGTACTAATCAATCGTCGGCGACTAGTTCGGGTATCGTGGGCCACCAATAACATCACCCTGAATTTGGAGGTTATCTCGGGAATGCCGAATAAGTTGGCGGGCCTTTGGTATTGCTGACGCAGTCGACTGGCTTGCCAAGGGTGCTTCCTGTCCTCTACCCTTTCCCGATCGGGAAACTTCCAAGGGGGACGGCCATGAACGCGACAACCAAGACCGGGAGTTGTTTGTGCGGTGCTGTAACACTCGAGTTTCAGATTCCGACCCTGTTTGCCACACACTGCCATTGTTCCATGTGCCGCCGGAGCAACGGCGCGGGATTCGTCAAGGTCGCTGACGCGATGCTCGCCTACGGCGTAATCTGATCGATGCAAGCTACTGGATGCGATTGCCGCCCGAAGGAAAGAGAATAGGAAATGAAAGCAACAGATTTGTTCGTTAAGTGCTTGGAAGCGGAAGGCGTGGAGTATATTTTCGGCGTGCCTGGCGAGGAAAACGCTGATTTCATGATGTCGTTGGAGCAATCGGACCGGATCCGTTTCGTTCTGACGCGCCATGAGCAGGGCGCGGCGTTCATGGCAGAGATCTACGGGCGTCTCACTGGCCATACTGCTGGCTGTCTCGGCACGCTCGGGCCGGGCGCGACGAATTTGATCACTGGTGTTGCCGATTCGAACATGGATCGAGCGCCCATGCTGGTCCTGACCGGGCAGGGTTCGACCGCGCGGCTGCACAAAGAATCGCACCAGATCATGGAAGTCGTCGATATGTTCGAGCCGGTGACGAAATGGGCGACCACGGTCTATAACGCGCGAACAATCCCGGAGATCGTGCGCAAGGCGGTACGCATAGCGCGCACCGAAAAACCGGGCGCGGTCCTCATCGAGCTGCCCGAGGACATTGCGAAACACGAGGTGGATGCAAAACCGATGACCCCGCACCGCTACCGGCGGCCCGTTCCGGACGACAAGATCGTCGACCGCGCGTTCGCGATGCTGAGCGAGGCGCGCAAGCCTGTGATCATCGCCGGCAACGGCACCATCCGTACGCGCGCGTCCAAGCAGCTTCGCGATTTCTGTGAACAGACCGGCATCGGTGTGGTGAGCACGTTCATGGCGAAAGGCGCGGTCGATATGGATGCCGACTATTGTCTGCATACGATCGGCCTCGGCGCTAAAGACATTCCTACCCTAGCGATTGATGAGGCCGATCTCATCATTACGCTTGGCTTCGACATGGTCGAATACCATCCCCGTTTGTGGAACCCCGGCGCCGACAAGACAATCATTCACGCCGACTTTCTGCCTGCAGAAATCGATGAGCACTATCATCCGGAGATTGAGATGGTCGGCGACCTGGCGCACACACTGTGGATGTTGAATGAGCGTCTGCGTGAGAGCGGGGTGCCGGATTTCGATACCTCGACGCGTGACGAGGTGCGTCGACGGATGCAGGCCGAACTGGCAATTCACGCGTTTGATGACACCGAGGGCTCAATTCGCCCACAGAAAATGCTGTGGGATGTGCGTCAAGTGCTTGGTCCCGAGGATATTCTGCTGTCCGATGTCGGCGCTCACAAGATGTGGATCGCCCGGCATTATCACTGTCACGAACCGAACACTTGCCTGATCCCGAACGGCTTTTGCTCCATGGGCATGGCACTGCCAGGGGCCATTGCCGCCAGCTTGGTTTACCCGAATCGCAAGATCCTCGGCATTGCCGGCGATGGGGGTTTCATGATGAACGTGCAGGAAATGGAAACGGCGAAACGGCTAAAGACCAGCCTCGTGATGCTCGTGTGGGAAGACAAGCAATACGGACTCATCGCCTGGAAGCAGCAGGCCTCGTTCGGGCGGCATACCGATCTTGCGTTCGATAATCCGGACTGGCTGCAACTGGCGCGGGCCTTCGACTGGCATGGACATGTCGTCTCCCGCAGTGCGGAGTTTGCAAACGTGTTGCGACAAGCGTTCGCCGAAGACGGACCGAGCCTGGTGGTCGCCCCGGTGGACTACCGGGAGAACATGCTGTTGAACGAACGCCTGGGCGAACTGACCCAACCTTGCCCGACGGCCGGCTGACGGCAGGGTTCCGCGTTATGACTCAGCTCGAAGTGACAGCCCCGTACGACGGCAGCGTCGTGGGCCGCGATAACCGCGCCGGGGCTTTTCGTATCTGCCGCGACGTTCCCGAAGAATTAGCCTGAATGCCTTTCGACTTTGATGCTTAGACTTCCGGTCGTGGCTAGAAACAGCCTCCCCGGCAACGCCTTCGCATGTCCGCTTTGCTAACGAAAGCGGACACTAGAGAAATCACATCCTTCTTTACCCACCAAGAAGTTTCATCAACCCAGGCGACGAAACCAGGTTGAAAATATGCTTTCCCGTTCTCCCATCATTCACGACTACCTTTATTGGCGGGGCCAGTGTCAGCATTGGTTGTTTCGACGACAAACCGCCGGAGGTATGTAATTGTGAAGATGGTCGGATCGCGACTCCAGATACGATAATTCTGTTCGTAGAGTATGAAACGAGCGAGAAAGTACTCATCAAAGCGAGCATTTTCGATCTCACTCAGTGCACCGTGTCCGCCAGCCCGCCCCTTGACGAGGATGTCGGCGGCAAACAGATGTATCTGTGGCGAGCTGTTGATGGTGAGGGCGTAGTTCTCGACGTCTTGGTTCAGAAGCGCCGGAGTAAGCAGGCCGCATTGAGACTTGTGCTGAAATTGCTGAAGAACCAAAGCGTACGTCCGACACAGATCGTGACGGACAAGCTGAAGTCATATGGTATAGCGCTCCGTGACCTGGCTCTCGGCCATCTGCACGAAACCGAAAATCGTTTGAACAATCGGGTCGAGAGTTCGCACGTCCCAATACGGCGGCGAGAGCGAAAGGTGCAGCGTTTCAAATCCCAGAAATCAGCGCAACGATTTCTCTCCACTTACGGCCCGGTCTACAATCTGTTCAACGTCCAGCGCCATCTGATCTCCCGACCCACACTCCGAACTTTCCCCGATCAGGCGACGGAGGAATGGAATATCGTAACGGCCGCAATCTAGACAGCACTGCACTTGGGGTCGCCGCTGACTTCGCTCAACTTAATTTGACAAACCCGGTCTGAGGGAAGGGCATGATACCCATATAATCTGTAAGGTCACTTTACACTGACAGTGCCAGCGTTTAGATTCGAACAATATTGTGCCCACATAATCAGGAAATTGCGTGCAGAAACTTGGATTGATATTTGCGGCTTTTTTTTTCATCGGTGTCTTGTCGGTGAACTTGGTGTGGGCTGGTAGCGCGCAGAAAGGTTGGCGTCCTTTTCCCTTTGATATACGCGCCTCTGATCAGCGGATATTAGTGTCAGAGTTGGTGGTCGCGGCAAGCGACGACGAGCTTCTTTCTGGTGATGACGACGAGCTTCTTTCTGGTGATGACGACGAGCTTCTTTCTGGTGATGACGATGATCTGCTCACCGACGAAGATGTCCTCGACGAGCATGTGCTGACTGAGGAGGAACCAGAGGCCGCAGAACTTCCTACCGGTCAGGCACTCGATACCCATAAAGGGCTATTTGTTGGCAATCGTTACCCGTCAGCCAACGCCTGTGCTACCTGCCACGAAAAACAATACACAGAATGGTCGGTGTCGCAGCACGCCTATGCCCAGCTTAGCCCGGTTTATATGGCGCTGCAGACCACAATCAATATTAAGACGAGTGGCACGAACGGTGATTTCTGCATTCGGTGCCACAATCAGGTGGGCATGAACCTAAAAGAATCGGTCTATATTTCAAATCTGGACCGCCCAGCCACGTCACGCGAGGGGATCACCTGCGTGGTTTGCCATCGAGTGGACCAACCCTATGGCAAGGTGAGCGGGCGCTTGGCGTTATCAGAAGGTGACCTCTTCGACGCTGTCAACGGGCCTACGGGAGGGAAGGAGCTTGAGCGAGTTATCAGTGAGCCCGAAAAATACCGTGTGGTGACCAAGCGTGACGAACCAGGCCGCGCCATTCACACCGAGGCTAATAAATTTTTCCAATTAGTGACCCCTGGGTTCTGCGGCACTTGCCATGACGTGATGCTGTCCAACGGTTTCCGACTGGAGGATGCCTTTTCCGAATATAAGGACAGTCCCGCCGCCCGAAACAAGGTATCTTGCCAGGACTGCCATATGGGCAAAGTCCAGGGCGCGAATGCCGGCTACGAATACGGGCCCGCGGCTGTCATTGGTGGTGTTCCCACCGCGACACGCCGGATTACCAACCACTTTTTCGCCGGTCCAGATTCTTCGATTGTTCACCCTGGCATATTTCCACACAATGTCCGGGCAGCCGAGTTCAAGACTTTGCGCGAGTGGCTGCAATTTGACCATGAGGCCGGCTGGGGTACTGATAAATTTGAAGACAGTCTCGCCGACGATGTTGAATTCCCGGCATCTTGGATATCGATCGACGATCGGTACGACGCGCGGGAAATCATCACAGAACAACTGGATCGATTGAAGTGGGCGACACACCAGCGCGAGGAAGTGCTGCGCAATGGTTTTGGCCTTGGCGAAGTCGAGCTCGACCAAGCCAATGAACGGGGTATCAAGTTTTTGGTTCCAGTGCGCAATCTGACCGACGGCCACGCCGTACCGACAGGTTTTGATGCCGAGCGAGCGATTTTTCTCGAAGTTAAAGTTCATGATCAAAGCGGCAACTTGATTTACGTCTCGGGTGATCGCGATCCCAATGGCGATCTTCGCGACGAACATTCTCTGTACGTCCACAACGGTGAGTTGCCGCTGGACCGAGATCTTTTTAGCCTTCAAAGCAAATTCCTTGTGCGGCTTTTTCGGGGCGGTGAACGAGAGCAGGTTCTGCCCATCAATGAATCAGTTTCGGTTCTGCCCTTTGTCAGGCCAGAGCGGCGTGCGACCTCCATCTATGGCCGTCCCTTAGGTGCGCGCAAGCACAAGAGAACACTCGAGCCTTTGGGCGTGCGTTATGCCTCCTATAAAATAGACGGGGGCCTCTTGGCCGGGCCAGGTATCTATGATGTGTCGATTAAGCTCATATCCCAGAGTGTGCCAGTCAACCTTATCTCTGCTATTCAAGGGGCTGGCTTCGACTATGGCATGTCTCCCAAGGAAATCGGGGAAAGCATTGTGAGCGGTGCGGACCTAATTGTTGAGAAGTATTTGAAAATCGATACACGTACGGGCACCGTTCGCGAAGTTGGTGTGTCTGAGTGGGGGGTGGTGACCGATTAAATCGCGCATAGAACTTGATCTTTATCAAGACGGGAGACTTGCAAACTTGACGTTACCCGTATTCACGGCGGCTGTATTGGGGCTCGCGGTTCTGATCGGCGGCGCGGGTCCGGCGGCGGCGGCCGGTAGTGCCTTGTCAAACGAACCGATACCAATGATAGACCCGGAACAGCTTCCGGAGCGCACGCCGCCAATTGAAATTGGACCCGATTTTTTGGGCGCCGGTAACATTCCCAGGGGCATTAAGTTGCCGACGGGAGCTGTGTGGACACCGGCACTTTGGGTCTTTGGAGATTTGCGCACATCTTTCAATTACGTTGATAACGACGAGGCACCGGAAATTGCCGAATCCGCCGTCAGGCTTGATATATTTGCTAACCTCCAACTTAGCGGAACCGAACGCGTGCTTTTGGGGATGTCGCCGTTGCGTAGTGATGGCGACTTTACCAGTTATGTATTTGAGCCAGACGCCGACGAGGGTTTCAAGAACGAATTCAACGCCGATATCACGACGCTGTTTTTCGAGGGAGAATTTGGCGAAATTTTTCCCAATCTCGACATCGAAGATTCGAAATCCTTGGATATTGGTTTCGCGGTGGGTCGCCAGCCAATTTTCTTTCAAGAAGGCATGATGTTCAACGACACCATCGATTCTATAGCTTTGACCCGCGATACAGTTTCAGTCCGTAATTTTTCCCCGGATACGCGCGTGACTGCTCTGTTTGGTTGGAATGATATAGATCGTGATGACAATCGCGAAGACCACAAGGCCATGGTCTTCGGCGTTTTTACCGAAACTGACTTTCGAAAAACCACGACTAATTTCGATGTTGCATTGGTTACATCCAATGAACGGAATGGCGGTGATGGCTTGTTTGCTGGCGCCAGCGCAGTCCAGCGTTTGGGCCTTTGGAATACCGCCTTTCGGGTCAATACCTCTATTGCTCTTGAGACCGAAGCGGCCTCGGTGAGCGACGGTACCCTATTATTTGGAGAAATTTCCCGGACACTTTCAAGATCGGAAGATATTGTCTACGGCAACTTTTTTTGGGCAATTAACGATTATTCCTCAGCCGCCCGTGACGCGACGACGGGTGGTCCGTTAGCGCGCACCGGGCTACTCTTCGAGTCCGTGGGGCTAGGCCAATATAGCTCGGCGCTGAGCAACCGTGCTGATAATGTTGTCGGGGGGGCTCTTGGACATCAGATTTTCTTCAACAACAACCGCACCCAACTGGTTCTGGAGTTGGGCGGGCGCAAAGGCACAAAAAAATCGACTGTTGATGCGGGGGCTGCAGGATTTCGCTTTCAACAGGCGGTGGGATCGCGCTTTGTCGTTCGTCTCGATGGATATGGGGCGATCCAAGAACATCGTGACGGAAGTATCGGTGTACGCACCGAATTTATGATTCGGATTTGACAAGCGTAGGTGGCTGACTAACAGTAGTCCACCGACGAAAGATGAATGGACTCTATCAGCATAAATTCAGTGGTTGTGTAATCGTGATGAATGTTCTCGAACTTGCCGGATGGTTCAATGTCGCCGCGGTCTTAGGGTATGCTGCGTTTACTTCCCATGGGGCTATCCAGCGCAGCCGGCTGGCAGCCAAGGGAGCGACGGTCCGCTCGAAGCTGTTCGAGCAGCAAGCCCGCATTCTATTGGACACTGAGAAAGCGGACCGCGCCCGCAACGAATTGACCTGGAGTGGCCTGCGGAAATTCTACATTGATCGTAAGGTTCTTGAAGCTGAGGACTTATGCTCTTTCTATCTCAAGGCGCACGACAGGAAGCCTCTACCTCCGTTCCTTCCAGGCCAATATCTCACGTTCCAGTTAAAGGTGTCCGACCATCTCAAGCCGATTATTCGCTGCTATTCTTTATCTGACAGCCCGACAGAAACCGATCACTACCGAGTGACCATAAAACGCATTGATGCACCGCCTAAAAATCCCGATGCGCCTCCAGGAGTTTCCTCGAATTATTTCCATAAGGAGCTTGCAGAAGGAGATATTCTGGATGTGCGCGCCCCGGGCGGCGCTTTTTATTTAAACGAGAAATCGAATCGTCCCGTGGTTCTGATTGGCGGCGGGATTGGCCTAACGCCAGTGCTGAGTATGCTCGAACAGATTTACCGTACCGGCAGCAAGAGAGAAACATGGTTCTTTTATGGTGTGCGCAACCGAAGCGAACACATTATGTATGATCGTCTGGCCGAGATCAGCAGTACACTCGAAAACGTCAACGTCGTCGTCTGCTATTCATCTCCGAATGAAGCCGACAAGATCGGACTGGACTATCAGCATAAGGGTTTCGTATCGGCCGAGCTGTTCAAGAAATTGCTGCCGTCCAACAATTACGAATTTTATATCTGTGGCCCGCCGCCGATGATGGAGATGATAACCCAGGACCTCAGTGATTGGGGAGTTCCGGAGGAAGATATCAATTTTGAAGCCTTTGGCCCCGCCACAATCAAAAGTACGAACCCGCTGGTCAGTGAAGAGGGTGCGGAAACTGTACCCAGTGAAGCCGATGAGGTTGATGTCGTCTTTGAGCATTCGAAAAAAACGCTGCGCTGGTCAACGAACAGTGGCTCGATATTGGAGTTGGCGGAAAACAACGGTATCGCCTTAGATTTTGGCTGTCGTGCCGGAAATTGTGGCACCTGTACGACGGCTATTCTGGAAGGGAAGGTTACTTATTTGAATACTCCAGGCGCTCCCCCGAAAGAGGGGACATGCCTAGCATGTATAGCTGTTCCGGACGGACGCCTGGTGATTGACGGATAAGAATTATGGGATGCTAGGCCATCCCAAGCTTGAATGGCCGAAAGAAGGAAATATGATTTTTAGAATCTCACCAAATTTATCCAGCCTGCTGATTGGCTGCATGCTTGTGCTGGCGATTTCGTTTGCGACACCGTCGCGGGCCGAGACTGAACAAGATCATACTGAGATCGTTGGGCCCAATGCTTGTGGCGAGTGCCACAAGAAAACTGTAGCTGTGTGGCAGAAGAGCCACCACTTCTCGACATTTAAAGAACTGCCTCGCCGAAAGGAGGCGATTGAGATTGCCAAGAAGATGGGGTTGAAACGCATCAAGGCAGGCAGTCTTTGTCTGGACTGTCACTTCACGACCGCCGAAGCAAGCGGCGGCAAGCGAAAAGCCATTGCGGGCGTTTCTTGCGAATCCTGCCACGGTCCGGCTAAAGGATATGTCAAACGGCACGGAGAATTCAGCGGCAAGAAGAAGGAATCAGAGACCGAGGCAGAAGCGCTCCAACGCTGGGCAGATTCCGACGCCGCCGGCATGATCCGGCCCGGCGACATGTATGCCTTGGCCAAGAATTGTTACGACTGCCACACTGTACCCCAGGAGAAGCTGGTGAACACCGGCGGCCACACGGCGGGCAGCAAGTTTGAATTGGTATCCTGGTCCCAGGGAGAAGTGCGCCACAACGTTTGGTATAACGGCGGAAAAGGTAATGCTGAGGCCAGTGCAGAGCACAAACGGGTGATGTTCGTTGTCGGATTGGCGGTGGAACTAGAGACTTCGATTAGGGCTGTCGGAAACGCGACCGTAAAGGCCGACTATGCAGTGGCTATGGCTAAGCGTGCGGGCCGTGCCAAGGCACGCTTTCGCAAGATTGCTGATGTCTTGCCGATCCCAGAAATTGGTCAGATCAACCTGGCGGCAAATTCAGTCAAATTGAAGCTGAACAATAAGGATAAACTTAGCAAAGCTGCGGCCAAGATTGCAGCGGCTGCTAACGCAATCTCGGACAATTATGATGGTTCAACATTCGGCGCGGTCGACGGCATGATTCCTCCAGCGTCGAAATACAAGGGAATGGCAGATCAGTAGCGCCCGCGGTGCTGGCGATGATGCTTCACCGTCAATGGCGGTGAGAGCTCCGTTCGGGTTGGCATTAACATCAGAAATTATGGAGGAAAGGTTTGAATTCCTCGCCTAACATAAATAGTCCAGAGCGTTGGGATCGACCCTTCGGCCCGGACATGACCGAAAATGATGTTGATCGCGCCCTGGAATTCTCAGCCCTCGGTGCCGTAGATCCGAACTTGTTCCCGAAAAACCGACCGCTGCGGGAGATCATTAAGAATGATGGTCGCATCGTCCATTATAAACGTGGCGATATTATTATCCGCAATGGCGACTATGGCAATTCCGTTTTTCTAATATTACAGGGCTGTGTCCGGATCGTCATCAATGAGCCCAGAGAGCAGCACCGACCTAAGAAAGGCAGGCGTTCATTCTTTCGCGCCGTCAGCCAGCTCTGGCGAAATGCGACGGTACCTGAGCGGCGAGACGTTTCGATCTACGAAAATAGCGCCTCTAAAATCCGACGCGGCGAGGTAACCAGCGCCCAAGTTCATCTCACCGATGTCTCGGGATATATCGCGACCCATGAAACTATACAGCTGGCTGAGGGGACGAGCTTTGGCGAGATAGCCGCCCTGTCGCGCACGCCGCGCACGGCGACGGTCTTTGCCGAAACCGAGCTTGAGCTGCTGGAGTTGCGATGGCAGGGGTTGCGCGATATTCGCCGTCGGGACGCTGGTATTAGAGAGACCTTCAACCAGCACTATCGCAAAAATCGGCTGGAGGCCCAATTGCGTAGCTCGCCACTTTTGGCCCACCTCGATACGGAAAGCCTGGGTGAGATTATCAAGCACACCCTGCTCGAGATGTATGGCTCCGAAGATTGGTTTTACGCCTACATGAAGATCGAAGCGCGGGAGTCGAGTGATGTCATCGCTGCAGAGCCCGTGATTATCGAGCAGCATTCTTATCTTGATGGACTTTTGCTGATTTGCTCGGGTCACGCCCGCTTGAGCGAGGGGCTCGACCATGGCGAGCGAACCGTCGGCTACTTAAAATCTAATGATGCATTTGGCCTGGAAGAGATCATGGACCAGTGGCGCAACGGTACAGAGCTTCTGGCCCAGCGCAGTTTGCGTGCCGTCGGTCATGTAGAGGTCTTACGCATCCCGACAGCCTTGGTTGAAAAACACATTTTGCCCTCGTTGCCTGCGAGTCTGCTGCCCGAACTGAAAAACGCCGACAACGTTTTAGCCTGGGATGCCGATAGCCAGGAGAAAGGCCTCGAGCAATCTCTACTTGATTTTTTCACCGACCAGCGGATCATCAATGGGACCGAGACCATGATGATAAATACCGCGCGATGCACGGGCTGCGATGATTGTGTTCGGGCTTGCGCCGCAACCCATGACAACAACCCTCGTTTCATCCGCCATGGGCCGGTCCATGGCAACATACAAGTCGCCAATTCCTGTATGCATTGTGCCGATCCGGTCTGCTTGGTCGAATGTCCGACCGGTGCCATCGGCCAGAGTGTCATAGACGGCCGCGTGATGATTGATGACCCTCTTTGCATTGGTTGCGGTAACTGTGCCAATTCCTGTCCCTACAACAATATCCAGCTGGTCGAGGTCAGAAACCGGTCCGGTGATTTCATCATTGATACGGAAACTAGCGCACCAATCGTCAAGGCCACTAAATGCGACCTTTGCTTCGGTCAGCTCGGCGGGCCTGCCTGCCAACGTGCTTGTCCCCACGATGCACTTGTCCGTATGGATCTTCACAACATGGATGAGGTATTAGGGTGGATAGGTAAATAGTGACTTTCGCATCTCGCCGCTTTGGCGCCCTTTGTCTGTCAATTGTCCTGGCCGCTGGTCTGATCTGGCTCGCAATGGCATATGACCTGACACTCCGCGATGCCAGCTACTTAACAGGGTGGCTGCTGTTCGGCGGTGTTGTGCTGGCGTCAACATTCAATATGCGTAAGAAACTACCGTTTTTGCCGCTTTTGAATGCGTCGATTTGGCTGCAGATTCATATCTACATCGGTTGGCTATTGGTGGTGCTATTTTTTTTGCATACCTCCCTCGAATGGCCGCTTGGGTGGTTTGAGGGGGTGTTGTGGTTTCTCTTTGTATTGGTCTCCCTGAGTGGATTAATCGGCCTCTTTCTGTCACGCAGTTTGCCAGTGCGCATTCAGAACCACGGTGAACGCTTGATCTTCGAGCGCATCCCGCAATTCCGCGCTGAACTCGCCGACGAGGTCGAGGTTCTGGCTACACGTTCGGTGCGCGAGACAGCTTCTAATACCATTGCCCTCTATTACGTCAATCGCCTGCAGGCCTATTTCAGTGGACCAAAAAACCTTGTCGCACATTTACTTGAATCCCGAGCGGCTTTGACCAAGCACCGTCGGGAAATCGACTCTCTTGAGCGCTACCTCCAAGAGGATGGGCGAGAGATACTGGCGAATATCAAAGACCTTATCGTCGCAAAAGATAATCTGGATTATCAGTACTCTCTGCAACTCGTACTCAGGCTGTGGCTTTTTGTTCATATTCCGCTGACTTATGCGCTGCTGCTCGTCGCCCTCGTACATATCGTTCTGACCTATGCCTTCTCGGGGGCGACCTTGTAATGCGATTGCTTCAATTTTTTGATTTCAGGTCAAGCACCTACGAGCGGCCCAATCAGAACTGGGTCTGCGGAAATTTGGCCTCGGGCAAACCGTGTCGAATCGGTCCGGGGGTAAATGGTCGCTGCCGTGCAAGCGTAGAATGCGCACCGATGAAGGCAGGGGGTCGATGGACCTGTACCCGGCCGCCCAGTGCAGGTGGGCAGTGCGAGAATGGGCCTCTACCCGACGGCACCTGTTGCTTGACTATTCCGAAATGTGCCCCTACGCGCAGTCTTCGGTCGAAACGCGGTCGTGTGGTTATCGGTACGATGATCCTGACCGTGGGATTTTTGATGTTGAGTCTGTTCGGCACTGCTCGCGACAAGATTTTGTCACCGGGACCGGTGACTATGAGTCACGGCGAAGTTGGGGGGTGTGTTAATTGTCATCAAGGGTTAGATCATGGAGTAGATCAGTGGGTAGGCACAGCCCTTACGTCCGGACAGGACATGGGCGATGCCAAGCAATGTTTGAGCTGCCATGAATTCGGCGAGAATTCTTTTTCCGCACATAACCTTGCCCCAGATGCTCTGGCAGAGGCGTCTCAGCGGCTTTCTCTTTCCCAGACTACGGCCCCAGAACCTTTGAAAATTAAGCTGGCGGGGCTGCTCTTCGATTCCCCTCAAAAGGTGGGCAGCAAGTTGGCGTGCGCGACTTGTCACAAGGAACACAAAGGCGTTTACCAGGACCTGAAGGCAATGAGCAATGGGCGCTGTCAATCCTGCCACAGCGCTCAATTTACTAGCTTTTCAAACGGCCATCCGAGCTTCGAGGACTATCCCTATAAGCAACGTACTCGGATTGTTTTCGATCAC
Organism: Alphaproteobacteria bacterium; assembly: GCA_029941135.1. Lineage (GTDB taxonomy): Bacteria > Pseudomonadota > Alphaproteobacteria > JAPYRI01 > JAPYRI01 > JAPYRI01. The sequence continues at coordinate 13,220 of JAPYRI010000010.1, forward strand.
GGAGCCCACTTCAATCGTCATTTCGATAAAGCAGGTCTGGAGAAAGCGCCTACCGTATGTACAAGCTGCCACATCCCCGACGTCAATGGCAGATCGATACTACTACGCGGCTTTGATGAGACATGCTCGGGCTGCCATTTAGAGCAAATCGAAGGGATCAGTCGGATAGGAGGCAAGGGAATCGCCTTCCTGGGAGTACCCGGATTCGACGTGGCCTCGCTGCGGGACCAAGGCGTTGAGGTTGGCGAGTGGCCGGAACTGGCGGAAGAGCCAATGACTCCATTTCTGGAAGTGCTATTGAGTCAGGACCCGGCTTTGGCCGCGGACCTCGCGAGGATATCAACCCTTGACCATCTTGATCTTTCCAACGCCGACGCCGGTGATCTGGCTGCGGTGGGAAGAATCGTCTGGGGAGTAAAGATACTGTTCCACGAATTGTTGGTGCAAGGTCCTGCCGCAATTGCCGCCAAGCTGTCGAAGGGCTTTGATCAAAATTTGAGTAAGCAGAGCCTAAGCCAGTTGGTGGCCAGTTTGCCATTGGACGTGATCCGCAGTGCCCAGGAAAGTTGGTTCCCCGACCTCTTCACCGAAGTTGCAATCCATAACTTGGGGGGCCTGCTTTCTCTGCGCGAACAGACATCTGAGGTCGACGCGGTGGCGGCAGAGGCCGGGCAGGATACCGCTCCAGGAACCTCGGATGGTGATGACTCAATTTTGGGTGATGACCTGATTTTGGGTGATGATTCAATACTGGGAGACAACACAATTCTGGATGATGATGATGAGATTTTTTCCAACGGGGAGAATATTCTGACTGAAGACGAAAAGCCCCTTTCAGGCGACGCAGAAACTCTGCCAGAGGATTTGGGCGGCGAGAACAGTGAAAGCCTGTGGATTGCAGCGAAGCTTTTGGCTGATGAGCAGTCCAAAATTGACCAGGAAACATGGGCTAGATTGGGCGGCTGGTACCGGGAGGAGTACAGCTTAGTCTACAGGCCGGTCGGCCACGCTGATGCCTTTTTGCGGGCTTGGATCGACTTGGGCGCCCAAAGTGAAGGCGGCACAGCGGCGGCGGGCCGGGCCATCTTTGACCAACTCGCTCACAAAGACGCCCCTGGAAAATGCGTCAAGTGTCACAGCGTTGAAACAGTCCCCAATGGTGGACTGCAGATGATGTGGACTGCGGCGCGCTCGGACCCGGAGTTTAAAAAGGCGACGGTTTTCGCCCATACCGCCCATTTTAGCATGATGGACGAGGATGGCTGCCTAACCTGTCATAAGGTGGAGCCCAAGGCCGACTATGCGGCGTCTTATGCAGATACCAATCCGCACAGCTTTACCTCGAATTTCGCGCCGTTGGGCATCAAGACTTGCGCCGCCTGTCACCAAGAAAACCTGGCGGGCGATAACTGCCAGCAGTGCCACCAATACCACGTCGGCCGTTTTGTGGCCCAGTCGGTTGCTACGGATTGGTCTGAAGACACATCGACTGGTGTTCCACAAGAACTGAACGAATAAAGATACTGTCACGTTAAGTCGATGGTAGCGGGCACTACATGCTAGCCTTGTGGAGGAACAGAATTACATATCCGCGCTGGAGGGTTTCGCTTTGAAAATGTCCGTTTGGCTCCGTCCCAAAAGCTTGTGCCGGCTGGTCAAGGTTTCAAGGCCGCCATCGATGTTGCCCGCGCCTGCGCGCCAAACTGAATACGGCGATTCCGCGCACGCGAAAAATTTTGCCACCACCGTGGCCTTTTCCGGGCTGAATGCCTGTATGCAGATGATGGGCGCCGATGGTTTGAAACAGGAGTTTCCGTTAGCCCGCCATCTGGCGGCGGCGAAAATGGAGCACTATCTGGACGGCACGATCGAAATCCAAATGTGGTGATTTCCCGAGCCTCACAAAAGGCCTATGCCAACAGCAAGGTTGAGTGATCCCGGCAACTTTACACCGCGAATTGGGGGTAACCTATTGGGGTCGCGGATGCCGAGTTCTGCTGTTACAGGGGAAGTCCGCTGTTATGGGGGCTGCACTCAGTTGGTCTCAAGCAAGCGGTTGGCGTCCATCACCTCAACCACCCTCCAGGAGATTCTGCCCTGCACACGGGGAACTCATAGAGCGCTTTGCCGAACTGAATGCGATCCTTGGCGTAACGGAGCCCCAGTTCCAAAGCGTTCTGCGCCATTCCGCCGCCGCGTGCGGCGGAATGGACGTGGACGGATTCGAACGTGTTCATCAATTTCTTGAAGCCCTAGCCTTCCTCGCCGCCCAGCAGGCTCCCGGCCTATAATCGCCCGGTTGGCTAATTTGTTTTAGAAAGTTCAGGGCGACGGGAGAGAAGTATCGACCCCTGCATATACGCCGACGGCAGCATAATTAGCAGCGCTATCAAGAACGGTGAACTGACCTCCGGTATTTTCGGCATTTGGTCCGAAGAAAGTGCCGCTCGCGGTAAGCTGTCGCCCTCCGTCAAGAGCACTAACGAGATAATTTGTTGCGCTCGCGGGCCTAGTCGCCGAATTAAGACCTGTTACATTAGTTCCGTCAAAACTAAAATCGAAATTTGTGACGTCATAACCGCCCTGGACAAATGTCACATCCATACTGACGCCCCCGGTTGCTGTCGCAACATAAAATTCTCCAGCATTAGAAACATTTCCTATTATGTCTCCTGCATAGGATATAACGCCCGACTGGGGGAAAGTTCCGACGGGAGTCAACTGACCCGCGACCCAATTGCCCAGTCCGGCGGAAAATTCCTCAATCGGGGCCCCGACGGCCACTTCGTTCTTCATGGCGACGCCCCAGAACCCCCAAGACATGAATGCACAAGTGCACAAGTCAAAAGATTCGCCATTCACAATGGTATTTGAACCGGTGATCAGGTACCCTTCGCCTTTCGTGGTGGCGATACTATTTACACTTGCTGTTTTAAGTGTCGCCGCGAAATCGTTGTCATCGATAAACGCTGAAATCGAATCGGCTGTCGTGCTGGCCGAAATTACATCACCGTTTCCAATAAAATCTTTGAGATTGAGGGTCACCGTGACTGTGTCGGCCACAGGATCTAGAGTGATTGTACTGGTACCACTCTGGGACCCAGCACTATAAATACTCCCAAGTTGTGCAGGTATTTGCCCGTTACTGAATCGTCCAAGACCGGTAGCGAAGGCCGAAAGGCTTGTTGCCGAAAGGCCTGTCAATGACCGAACCGGCGCCAATGACGCTTTAACTGGCGTCGCAATGTTGACCGGAAAATATGGATCGGTGCCCTCTCCCAATCCCGACGCGAAAGTGAAAATACCGGGCCCAGGAGACGGATTAGAATCCGGGGTAGGATCAATTCCGAGGACAAAATAATTGGGTGCCGCGGCACCGAAAAAATCGTTGAGGCCACCGGCAACCGTGCCATTTGTTCCGACGCTATCGAACTCTCCCAGTTTGGCAGAGGGCAGGCCAGCAGTTGGGTCAACAATGCCGATGAATTCTCCGGCAATAGATTGCGCGGACGTTACGCCTCCGCTTGCAGCTAGGGATACCCGGCCTATATGGGTGCTCAGTGCGAGCGATTTGCTAGCGCTGTCAATAACGATGGTGCTGGATAAGAAGGGTTTCGATGTCGTATTGGCGCTTCCCCAAAAAATGTGCGCGGGCCGCGCTTGGTTACTACTCTGGAACCCGGTGTCCGAGGTCCGAAGAAATGGAATATCTGACTCGAGAAACGGGTCCGGCACCAAATTATATGTCTGCACGCCACCGGCTGGGATTTGACCGACATAAGGCGTTCCTGCCAGCACTAATTCTCTCGATCCATCCGCAAGGGTAATCAAATAATTGAAGAATTCACGGTTGGCATCAAAAGTGATCACCCGGCCTTCATTGCCGGCGCTTCCCGGAAACTGAATTGTAACCGCCGCTTGATTGATGTCATGACCGACTGTGCACGTCAAATCGGCCGGACACGCGAGATTATTTGCCGGAAAGTAAAGCACGTAAGGGCCTATGGGCGCTGTTACCGAGAGTTTCCCTTCTCTCGTCGCATGGTCCAAGCTTTTGACATCAGCCCGCGTAAATTGGCGGGCCACGAACGCCGCATTCGTTGAGTTAATATTGGCGCCGCTCGCATTAGGCGTGGTGCCGCTTCTCAGGGCCGCCCCATCCAGCGTCGCAACCACAGGAGCCCCACCGAGAGTATTCTCATCTATCTCTTTTGTAGTGATCTCTTGCGACGCATCTTGAACTTCATTCTCGACCATTTCCCCAGTTTCTGCGGTCATCGAATCCGGGTTGCCGGTGCTATCCCCTGTGTCGGTTTCACCGGTAACCTGGCTGTCACTGTAATTGTCTGACAACGCGGAAGCATTGGCATTTATGCTATTCCGTTGCCTCCTATCCGACCGACCCCTTCGATCGCTTTCGGGGGCAGCCGCGCCACTGCTGGCAGTACCCGCACTCCCCTCGAATTGGGATGACTTAATTCCGAGGGAAGCCTCATTCACTGGCTGTGGATCTGACAGTCCACCGGCGGTCGAGGCGGTTATGTTGGTTCCCGCCTTTTTGGTTATTTCGGTGTCACCTAGGAGGGTCATACTCATACTGTCGCCAAACAGGAAGTCCCCACTAATGCTATCTGAGCTGACCTCAATAATTGCAATTCCACCTCGAATACCAATTGTTCCTGAGGACGACTGAAACTCAACTTCCCCATTTTTGCTAATTTTTCCACCGACGAAGCGAAAAACTCCTTTGGTTGCCCGAACAATGATTTTGCCAGTCCCGACGTCGGGGTCGTAAACAAATTCATCAAGAATCATATTCGAATTCGGGCCCACAGTAATTGCGGATCCATCCAAAAATAGTAGTTGCGCTATATCCGCTTCATTAGTCGTAATTTGTTCTTGGTGGACGACATTTGTTCCGACGATAAGCTGACGACGCACGCTTACTGGAGGTTGTCCAACCGGAGTTCTTTGCGTACCCCACGTCACACCGATTTCGGTTTCTTCTTCAGCAGCGAAGCTATTTCCGCCCGGTATCAAGAGCGTAAATACTAGCGACAAAGCAAAAAATAAACGTATTCGCCGAAGGTAAATAGGCCTATTGGACATATCCTCGGGTTTCCATTGGCTGAATATTTTCATTCTACACCTTAAATCAGAAAATCCAGAGCGCGCCGACGGTAATCGCTGTGTCGTCGTATTCGAAATTGGGTAAATTGGATCCGATATCCCGGTACTGACCGGTCGTTACCAAAGTAAGTCTGTCAATTAGAGGAACGCTAACTTGAAGCGAAATTCTCTTCTCCCGATCCTGGCGCGTCACACCTGGATCGATTATTGCGTCTGGTTCGTCGTAATCTGTGAGGACGTAAGCGCCAGTGAGGTTCAGATACCAAGGTCCGCGGGTAATTTGGAAAGGCGGGTTGATACCTCGTTGGACGCCAAACGACACGTCATACTCCCAATTAGCGCTTGAGGCGAGATCAGTGTTTTCGCGTTCGACCTCGCCACCCAATGTGAGCTGGGTTCGTTTACCCAGGGCGTACCGGAACGTCAATAAACCACCGCTACGCACACCATTCTGAGTACTCGCATTCGGGCTCCCAGAATTATCATTGTAATTACGATCAATCACTTTCACGTCCAGGTCGGCGGACAACCGGCTACCTAAGCCCGACGATAAGAGTACTCCACCGCCAAAACTTTGGTAGTACCTGTCGGAATGTAAAGCCATCCAATCGGTTACGAAGTAGGGTCTTATAGCGATACGGGTTAAAAACATTCCGGCAATACTGGTGTCGCTGATATTTAGCGAAAGCCGGGGCCCGGCTCTCAAAACGAATAACGCTATGTTGACTTGAGTCTCGTCTTTTTGTTCGGAACCATAAAAGGAAAGGTCGGTATCGAACGATGTGTCGTTTTCCATTTTGAAATCGAAGCTATAATTTACTCGTCCGGCAAGAAAGCCAGAGAAATCGTCCTGCTCCGTAAATTGATCATCCAGCGTCGCGTCGAACCCTAAAACTCGAATTCGGGACGACCCAGGGCCCGCGTTTGCATTGGTTTGATAGCGAGCACCAGCATACAACATGCCACTGAAACGATGTCGCGACTGGCGACGGTCAATTTCCCTGATAAACTTTTTGACCCGTTCCATCACCTCCGGCGGCACGTTCTCATTTTCTGCGACAGCATTCAGATACGATCGAGACATCGCATAAGAACCCAGCCGAAAATAAAGGACACCGAGTTCAAGTCGCACGCGGGGTAAATCTTTATCATACAAAAGCATGCGTTCGAGAGCGCCGATAGCCGCTTCGAAGTCGCCTACCGCTATGGCGAGCCGGGCGAAATCGAATGTAGTATCCAGGTCCCCGGGATCCGCGTACATAGCGTCGAACATTGCCCGGTAACGGCTTTCAACCGAATCTTCGCTTTGTTGCGCATCGACCGTATTTCCGAAATTCAGTATGAACGTAATTAGCAGAACGCCCAAAACCGTTCCGCGAATTTTTTGCATTTCAAATTGTCCCCACAGCTCCCCGAAACAAACCCCTATCAATTTGGCAACGTACACACCCTCTCACTAGGATTAAAGATAATTTATTTCAACTATGTGTGAATTTGAAATTTAACAATCATCAGAGATGCCGGCAATAATTGGCCTTGTGACAATCATCTTCAGACGGATTGTTATATTCAGACTGATTGTGTCGATCAGGCATAAGATAGGCGAGCACATTGGCTAGTGCTCGATTGCGCGAACCAATTAGCTTCCGACACGAGAACGCAATAAGAGAGGGTTTTCTGAAACGATAAAATTAATGGACGGTGTCAGTTGAGCGCCGTCGTTTGTTGGCCGAATCATTTTTGTCAACAATGCGTCGGTCTGGTCGGTAATTGGAGGGGTTCTCAAGAACATACAGAGGAATATCCTCCGTCTCGTCGGACGCATCGCTTTTTTCTATAATAGCGTGGTGAATAGAATCTGTTTTTGAGAACACTAATTGCTTGATTATCCAGATCGTCGCGCCGTCTCCGACCTGATAGTACCGACTGCCGATACTTCTGGTGGGCGCTGTATGCACACCATCCCAATCAGGGCCGGGCGGCACTGATGTATATTGCCTTATTCGCTCGTCATAGAGACTGTAAAGGCTAGAAAGACGCACATCGTCGGCGGCATGGCAATTACTGACGAGTATTTTCGCGCGATCCCAATCCTGCTCTCGATAAGCTGCCAGTAATTCATTATGTCGATCTAACAAAATTTTAAAATCCGGATCTTCGGCGACGGTCACATCCCCCAGCAACGCGAAAATTCGGACCGGTTTTGTCTTTCCGCGAACGCGCACCAAATCCAATTCAAGGAGAGCAAAATCAGATATGACGGCAACCGTGTTTTCTCCGACAATTATCGGAACACCATAAACTTTCGATTGCCCCTCAAGACGGGATGCCAAATTCACGTCGTCACCCAACACTGAATAGTCAAAACGTTGGTCCGACCCCATATTGCCGACGTTGCAATCTCCAGAATTGATGCCAATTCCGACAGCAACGGATTTCGGTGAAGGTCCTGGAAAGACATTGTCGGAAGCCCAAGTGGCGTTAAGTTCGGTCAGCACGTATTCCATAGCGAGAGCTGCATCACAGGCGTGGCGGGCATGATCCTGATCATCCAGGGGCGCATTCCAAAAGGCCATGATGCAATCACCCATATACTTATCGACAGTCCCGCCTAACTCCAGAATGACTGTAGTCATGGGAGTGAGAAAACTGTTTATGAAGCGGGTCAAGCCTTCGGCGTCAAACTGTTCTGAGAGGGTTGTGAATCCGCGAATATCGCAAAACAACATCGTCATGTTCCGCGTCTCTCCGTGGAGTACGAGTTCCTCTGGATGAGCGGATAGCCGCTCGACTAAGGCAGGTGACAAATAATGACCGAAAGCGTCCCGCACAAAACGCTTTTCCGTCTCGGTTCTCAAATAGTTGAGCAAAGTCACGGTGGAGTAAATAATAAAGGCAATCATAGTTGGATAGACTGGGTCGAGAAGCCATCTAAATTGCGTGAAGGCGTACCAGGAAAGCCCGAACGCCGCTGCCGCACCGCCAATTCCTATTGCAGCACTCGGTAACGGGCCGACCCTGCTAAGCAACATGATTAGAAGCAGTCCAAGTACAGTCAGATACGTGAACTCAGCTCCCGAAGCCCAATCCGGCCGCACCAAATACTCGCCTAAAAGTATCTGCTCAAGGCCTTGGGCATGAATTTCCACTCCTGGCGTGGCCGCGGCTAGCGGTGTTGCCCAGCTATCTTTAAGGCCTGCGGCACTTGTGCCGACAAGAACAATGAAACCTTCTAGCTCGTCTCTCGGAAAATCGCCTTCCAATATTTGCCATGCGGATACCGATCTTTGTGCCGAAGGCAAAGTGTAATGGAGCCACAGATGCCCCTCGGCGTCGGTTGGAATTACAATATTGCCAACACGTACCTGACTAATGCCAGTATGCGCGCCGAAAGCGCTTTCACCGCTCGCGCCAGCAGACTTAACAACGTATGTAAACTCGCTTTGTTGAGCGAGACGTAAGCTTTCTAGGGCGAGAGAAGGATACATCTGCTCTTCAATAGCGAACAGAAGTGGTAATCGACGGACCATGCCATCCCGTTCAATCGTCGCATTGAGACTACCATTACCAGTGGCCGCTTCCTCAATCTCGGGCAGATTTATGACAGCACCCGTAAACTGAGGTAAAAAATTTATAGGGTCATCGCCGGCAATCGAAAAGCCTTTCTTTGGTTTCGGTGGCTTCTGCTGCCGGCCATTGTTCAGAATAAAGCCTGTGGCCACGTTCGAACGCGAAATAGCATCGGCCAGCAATCCGTCGTGATCTGGAAGATTTGCAGCGCGGAGATCGAGTGATTGCGCTGAGGGTTCGGGAAACCACATAGGAAGAATGCTTGATGGCGAAGTACGGTCAGGTTCCGCAAACACCATGTCTAACGCTATCGCCGCAACGCCAATTTCGTTCAGTCTGTCGATGAGGCGGGCGACAAGAGAGCGCGGCCAAGGCCACTGGCCTAGCCTTTCGAGTGTCTCATCGTCTAAGTCAATGACGCGGACCGGTACGTCTTGATAGATTCTGGGAGCAAGGCGTTGAAATTCGTCGAACACATTGTGTCGCATTCCACGCACAAATTCTGGATCTGCGACCCTGAGACCAAGCCCCAGCACCAGTAAAACTAACGCTATCAGAAAATGTTGAAGCCAATTGGTCACAAATCTGTCTCTATTCTTGCCGCATTAAGCAGTAGGACAGCGAGATCACCCCACGAACGAGAATAGTATCATGGGCAGCCCTTTTCTCCCTCAAGTCATTGTGAAGTTAAATTAGACCAGTCCTGGATGTCCGCTACACCCGTAAGGCCATCCAAAGATATCCCGTGAAGTCCGCACCGGGCCTCTTGTTACCTAGATTTCGGGCATAGAACGGAACACTAACTATGGTTCTCCACAGTATTCGCACAGCCGCATATGGCGATGCCATTCCAGTATCGAAATTTTATGGATAATAGGATGGTAGAAAAAGCGAGCAGATCGCTGTTTTTGAGCAGATTGTATGCGCCTGGCTGAAACGCTCATGCCCGCTTTGGGTCACAAACAAACCTGCCGGTGAGGGGCGGCGATGTCTGCTCTACAGTCATCAAATCAGATCCACTACACCATCGCCCGAGAAAAGAAATATTCGAAATTTTGGACGACATTTCGGATGCTATGCTTGATCATTGATAACTTCGTTGGATCCCCATGATCGCCAAAAAAATTCAGCCCATACTCATCCTTGTTGCCCTGATTTGGATTGTCGAAGTCGTGAACCTGTTTCTTGGGCATCGGCTGGTCTCATGGGGGATATTGCCTCGCAGCTTCTCGGGCCTAATCGGCATTCCCCTGGCGCCAATACTTCATAGTGGAATCTGGCACACCGTCTCCAACACAATCCCGATGGTGATTCTTGGAGCCCTGACACTTGCCGGGGGAAAGAGAATGTTTTGGGAAACGACTGTGAGTGTCACACTTTTGTCGGGTTTATTGGTGTGGATATTTGCGCGCGATGCCTACCATGTCGGATCAAGTGGATTAATATTCGGCTATTTCGGTGCAATACTGGCCCGCGCCTATATAGAGCGCGGCATAACCACCATCGCCATCGCCATCGTTACGGTTATGACCTATGGCGGACTGATATGGGGCGTATTACCACTCCGAAGCTACGTTTCTTTCGAGAGTCATTTATTTGGCTTGATCTCTGGAGTTGCAATTATTTGGCTCAACCATAAATTCCGTAAGTCTCGTTCAACACCGCAGTAAAGCCATTGCGAAAAACTAGATACGGTCAGCCTCCCGCGCCCCTGCCATAGGTCGCCCGTGAACCGAATCCGCCCCGCGCCACGGTTCGAGTTCGAACCGGCGGCTTGCTCACTTGAGATCTGGCAACCTGGGTGCGGCCGTTTGCCGAAACCGCGCCAACCCGGCCGGATCCTGGCGTGTAATATCGGTTAGGATCTGACGTTGTCCGATACAGCGGCTGTGAATAGTATCCAATCCGACCGCGAGGGGCGAGCATATAGCCCATCATAAAAGGCAGCCAAACCGAGTTTCCGCCTGAGTATCGGTGCTGATAGCACCGGTCATATCCGTGGCTGGAATAACAATCTCTGGAATCGTTGTAGCGCGGAGCCACGTCGTTATGAAGTGCCTGGGCTTTGGCAAATTCGGTTTTGCACACCTCTTCATCCTGTTGACCTGATGTAATGCAAGCATCGACCGATGAATAGACGAGGGCCTCTTCTTCCGCTTCACCGCAGGCAACAAGGGTGAGCGCGGTCGCGCCCAAAAGGGCAAACTTAAAAGGGTGTATGCGTTTCACTCGTTGCTCCCTTAGACTCAGGTGGTCATGCTGGCGGCGTTTAAAATACCGGCCACCATCGAACACGCACCAAGCCAAAGTCCGGCGGCAACCTCGTCCGCTTCTATTCGCTCTGAAAGGCGCGGCATGGGAAGGCGAATGAGAAAATAAACAAGTACCTGAACAACGAGGGCGACGGCCCCCCAAAGCACCATTTCAAGAACCGTAATGGAATTGATCATTGTACTGGCGAGAGGCAGAGCAAAGCCGATTAAACTTCCGGAAAAGGCGACCGCGGCAGCCAACGAATTTTTCTTGATAAGGGCGAACTCATTATGCTTTGTCACGCGCGAGTAGATAACGACGAAAAGGATTGTCAACACGGCGGCCGTTACAAAGAAAACCAAAAAGTCTGAAAGACTTGCAAAAAAAGTACTAAATTGATCGCTCATTTAATTCACCAGATTTGTGCCTCGGGTACTTACGGCTTGTTGGTTGCCACACTATTCTATTTTGTCGACTTATATCACTTTCATGTTGGCTATTTCGAGGTCCACCCCAACCATCAACTCGACTGTCTGTTCGCCTTTATAAGCTTCGACCGAAACTAATAAGTATTCGTTTTTCTTGCCTACTTCTAAATTGCGCCCATAAAGCATGACCTTGTGGAATACTTCACCGCATTCGTCGGAGTCCGGATCTTCGTAAACTGATTCTGTAAATTCCACTGGTTCCGCATAGCCCTCCGTCATATCAAACCAAATACGCGAGAACTGAGTGCCGTCGTCCAGTTTAAATACTAATGCGCCCAGTTTTCCGCCTTTCGACGTCCATTGCGCCCAGGCCCCATCCCCCTCAGGGTAATAACTTTGGAAGGGTACAAAGAGGGTCAATTCCTCCACATGTTGATCTTCCATGCCCGCCACAGTCATAACCTGGACCATGATGTCATCGGCAGTGTAGTAGCGATGTACATGAGTCGAATCCCCCAGATCCACATACCCTTGGGCAACGATGATCAGCGTTTCCTCGGGAAGTTCGACATGAAGATCGTCCGCGTTCATACGCAGCGGCAACGTATCAATATCAACTGCAGCGCCAATCCGAAGTCCGAGCGGCGTGGGAAATTCATCCTCTTCGTCAGCTTTGGAAAGCTTGTTCTTTAGGTTACGAGCGCCGCTCTTAAAGAGTGACTTCATAGCACTGCCCAACATATTTTCTCCACGATTTTCAGAGTAAAAGTCGTTTTACCGACATCATTGCACGCCCACCGAGCCCCAATCGATCTGTGCCGGATCGATCCTCTGGGCGGCCATAAAATACAGGATCATGCCGGGACTTACCTGGTGTTCGGACGGAGCGTTCAAGATAAGGTCATCGCCCAATTCACTTTGGGCGACACCGAACAAGGTCGCGTCATGTTTGTCTTTCATATCCACGAAGAGTGCCCCGTAGGTGACGGACTTGGCGTCCGCTGGTACTCGAAGACTGAATTGGGTCGGACCTACCAAAGTTGACAGGAGCTGGCTCTGGACCCGACTTGATCCCGGGTCCTGCGCCGACCGTACCATCAGTTCGATAGAGAGTGAGACATTGCATTCCGCTTGCGGGCAATGGGCTTTTAGAATATTGGCAAAATTCTCTTCGTCAAAATAAGCAACGATATGGGAGCTGTCATTGACCGCTGCAGCGCCCAGTGCCGCTGCTAATGTCTCATTGTCGTCATGGCCGAGCGAGATGATAAACTTTGCGGTCGCCACAGCGGCACGACGCATAATATCCGGTGAGTTCAATGTGGTGCCACGAACGAAGCTGACTTGGTCCGGCATTGGATTTTCTATGTCTTGGGCGGAGCAGAGGACGATTTCGCGCTCATGTTCACCTTGTCCTCCGCGGATATGATCTACCATCCGCTGGGTGCGGGAGCCATGCCAGCCTAAGATGACTATATGGTCGGTTAATTTTTCGTAGTTCGCCAATCCACGCAACCTTTTCCTCCATCGGACAGAAATCTGTTGAACAACTTTAGCGATAATCGTTGTAAACAGGGCAATGCCGCCGGGCATTACCCATAACACTGTTATAAGGCGCCCCGCTCCGGTAATGGGGGAATAATCCCCATATCCGACGGTTGTCGCTGTGGTTATGTAAAAGTACCAAAATATCTCACTGCTTGCTACACTTTCGCCACCGACGAGCGCCAGAAGACCCCAAGAAACTAAAGAATGTAAAGCTGTCGCAATAAAGACGGTATCCCAACTTAAGCCTGAAATCCGGGCGTAAAGTCTCTTCGCGACCAGCGACAATGTTAGGTACATGCCCCTATCCGTTTCAATCCGTGGACACGCTGGGCTTACTTTTTTTCAAATATTTACCAGCAGCTAAAACAATCTCAAGGTGTTTATATGGTTACTCATCCATTGGCGCATTACATTTTAGGCATTGCAATTTGTTATACATGTAATACATTACGTGTAACATAAGAAACAGGTTTATTTATGGTGTCAAAAAAGTCATCCTACTACCAGTCAAGGTACCGCGCGCGGTTGCGCGAGTTTGGGTACGTAAAGCGCGAGATATGGATACCACCTGACTATACGAAGATCTTGAAGGAATGCGAAACGGCGTTAAGGGCCGGTATTATACCGAACATTCCGAAAACTGTAACGGAGAGACAGATGAGCGAAGACGGAAGTTGGACCACCAAAACACTATACGAAGCGCTCGCCAAATCCGCTCCCGCGGGCGATGGCACGATCGAAGTAGAATTGGCCGAGGGTACTGATCCGGGCATCCTAATCACCATGATGGAGTTCGGAGACTTACCGCTTCTAATGAGCGTGAGCGGCAGTCAGATCCTTATTGATACGCTGTTGTGGCAGGTCGATGAGGTCAATGACCCCGCGGCATTCAACGACATGATATTGAGGACCCACAAGCTCCTTCCGTTGTCGACATTTGGAGTTCGGCAAGGACCGGATGGTAAGGAATACTACGAAATGTTCGGCTCGTTGAGCTCTGGCTCGATATTGGAGTCAGTGTTATTCGAGATCGAGACTCTGGCCGATAATGCCATGCAGGCCGCCGAGGCCTTTCAATCGGACTTAAAGGATGTCGCCTGACCGGCAAGTCCCGCGATCCCCGACACAACCATCCGGCAGCATCCGACGAAGGAGTGAGACAACATGAGTATTTGGGCAAAAATCGCGACGGCCGTCCGCGGTGGAGCGACCGAGGCTGGCGAAGCTTTTATCGATCATCAAGCGCTACGTATTCTGGACCAGGAAATTCGGGAGGCTGATGGCGAACTCGGTAAATCGAAGGATGCCCTGGCAGGCATCATCGCCAAACGGAAATTGGCCGATAAAAAAGTTGAAAGTCTGAAATCGTCATTTTCGGAGTATGAGGGCTATGCGATGCAGGCGCTCGATAAAGGCGATGAGGCGCTGGCAACCGAGATCGCTGAAAAAATTGCCGGTCTAGAGACTGAATTGATGGGGGAAGAAGGCGTCGCCAAATCGTTTGTTGACAGTGAATCGCAACTTCGCAAAGCGGTTGCCCAGACCGAATCTAATTTAAAACGGCTCAAACAGCAGGTCGATACCGTCAAGGCGACCGAAACCGTGCAAAAAGCGCAGGCCGCCGTGGCGGCACGGCATTCAGGTGCGGGCTCGAGCATGCGCAGCGCATTAGATAGCCTAGACAGGCTGAAAAACAAACAGGCTGAACGGTCCGCGAGACTTGAGGCAGCCAGTGAGTTAGCGGGGTCCACCGAGGAAGTCAGCCTCGACGACAAGTTGAAAGCTGCGGGCATCATCGACGGTGGCGCCAGCGGTGGCGACGTGCTGGCGCGACTGAAGGCAAAACGAAGCGGCTAGAGAACTGGAAAACACTGCCGGTTTGGGCTGCCGCCATGCACCGCATTCCTGTTGTCGAACGGCCGGATTTAAAGAAGACGGCCTTGGAGCATGGGTACGAATATCGCACTGATGTTGGAATTCCCTATTGGGACGAGACCGCCTATTACCGGTTCACCTTGCGACAAATTGAGAAAGGTATCGAAAAGCCTGCCCAAGAGATCAATGAAATGTGTTTCCAGTTATTGGACCGCGCGCTGGCGGACGAGTCAATTTTTCACAAACTGCGTATCCCCAAAGCTTATTGGAGTTATGTAGCGGACAGTTGGCGCAACCGGGAAAAGGATCTCTATGGCCGTCTGGATTTTTCATACGGCGGTGCTGGGGACGCCAAATTACTGGAATATAACGCCGACACTCCGACCACCCTCTACGAGTCGGCGATCTTTCAATGGGTCTGGTTCGAAGAGGCTAAAGCGTCCGGTCTCATATCACAAGACTGCGACCAATTTGCCGAGCTCCATGAAGACTTGGTTACCGCGTTCCGGACAATGGGGATCGACGGATTATTACATTTAGCCTGCCTTCGCGACATCGAGGACGATCGAGAGACCGTCAGATATCTTGAAGAATGTGCCCAGGAAGCCGGCCTGGAGACACAATTTCTCTCCATGAGAGATATCGGCATCGACGCACGCGAGCGGTTTACCGACCTTGATGACCGGGTCATTACAACCCTGTTCAAACTCTACCCCTGGGAATGGGTAATGGAAGAAGAGTTCGGTCGTTACCTGGTCACCAGTGGCGTACGTTTTTTAGAGCCGCCCTGGAAGGCCATCCTGTCAAACAAAGGCCTTTTGCCGCTGTTATGGGAAATGTTCGAGGGGCATCCTAATTTGTTGCCGGCTTATTTTGAAAGTGACTTCAGGGCCGGCGCTCTGTCGGACAGTTATGTCAGAAAACCCCTATTTTCGCGCCAAGGCGCAAATATCGAGATCGTGCGGGACGGCAAATCATTGTCCAGCAATGACGGGCCTTATGGAGGGGAAGGTCACATCGTGCAGTCCTTTCATCCGCTTCCGGAATTTGACGGCAAATTTCCGTTAGTTGGGTGCTGGATGATTGCAGGTCGGCCGGCGGGGTTATCTATTCGGGAAGGTAGATCTCTCATAACCGGCGAAGATGCGAATTTTGTTCCTCACGTAATTCTAAATTGAAAATATTGATATGTGCTGGGTGATATTTCCTTTTGCCCATGTGGGTAGATTTTGAATTATATTGCTGCACAATAACGACGAAGAGCCGCGAGCATAACAACGCTCTAGCCACAAATTAAAGGGAGGCGCACCTGTGGCGGACAAAATCAATACGCCGGGGTTCGTGACTAACGAAAAAACCCTGCATAAAGACCTCACGTTGCTGCGGAAGGTCGCGGATCAAGCATCCTGCAAGCTGCTATATTCGACCAAGGCATGTTCACTCTCGGCGGTGCTTCGTATTGTCAATCGAAAGGTCGATGGATTCGCCTGCAGCTCACCGTTCGAGCTCCACCTGGTTGACCAATTACGGAACAGCAATTGTTCTCTGCACTTGGTAAGTCCGTTGATTAGCAAAGAAACCCTGGAAGAATTCGGCGAACGCCTCGATTACCTCACTTTTAATTCATTCTCCCAGTGGAAACTTCTGAACAGCAGAGTTTCGGCTGAGACCAAGGCTGGGCTACGTGTAAACCCGCAGCTATCCTTCGTCTCCGATCCCCGATACGATCCCTGCCGGCAGAATTCGAAACTCGGCGTACCGATCCACAAATTGGCAGAGCTCTTCGATACCGAGCCCAACAGTCTTCGCGGGATCTCTGGCCTTCATTTTCACAACAATTGTGAAGGGTCCGATTTCGCCGGCCTCCTCGCGACAGCACGGCACATCCAAGATGTCATCCCGAAAGTTTTGCATCAGGTCGATTGGATTAACATGGGTGGCGGCTATCTGTTTAATCAGGCTCACGATTATGCTGATTTTTACGAGGCAGTCGCAATCTTCCGCGAGTCCTTCGGCCTAGAGGTGTTTATTGAACCCGGCGCCTCGGTTGTGCGGCAGTGTGGAACGATTGAAGCGACAGTCCATGATATTTTCGAAAGCGACGATATTCAGATCGCGATCGTCGACACGACCGTAAATCACATGCCGGAGGTTTTTGAATTTCAGTTCGAACCCGACGTTTTGGGGCACGTTGAGGGCGGCCTCCACTCCTATATCCTTGCCGGCTGCACCTGCCTAGCCGGGGATGTATTCGGACATTACTCGTTCGATAGTGCCTTGACAGTTGGCTCCAAAATCACCTTTCTCAACATGGGCGCCTACACAATGTCCAAATCACACCGGTTCAATGGGGTAAGTTTGCCGACCCTTTACGTACGCAGTTTCGACGGCTCCCTCGACAAAGTCCGGACCGACAGTTTTGACGAATTTGCAAAAAATATGGGGATCCCCAACGTTGCAGTTACTTGAAAAATCCATCACGATTCCTGCCGCGCCCGGACATCGTGGGCTGATTGAACATATACAGAAAGCCGTGTCGTTTAGGTTCGCCGCGGGGGAAATTCCTGTTCGCCTGGCTATCGTGTCGATCGACGATAGCAACTATATTTGCGAGGTCGGCTTTTTGGACCGATCGGACATTGCCGTCGAAAATGACGACAACTCTATATTCGAACTGAAGCGGCGGGACGGCACAACGGCGGAGCAGTTTAACGCCGTCTATATCGTACCGACCGGCATCGGCGCGGAGGTCGGGGGCCACGCGGGCGATGCGACTTCGGCCGCATTGCTCTTGGCGTCTTGTTGCGATCAATTGATCACTCATCCGAATGTGGTGAACGCCAGTGACATAAACGAAATGCCAGCCAATGCATTCTATGTGGAGGGTAGCGTTCTAAGCCGGCTGCTGATGGGGGCCATCGGATTGGAACCAGTGCGGGCTAATCGCCTAGCCGTCGTTTTTGATTCGCAAACAGATCCGATGATCGAGAACTTAGTCTTAAACACAGTAGAAGCGGCGCGGGCCACATACGGACTTAATTGTACCGGCATCTATAAGCTTGACCCGCCGTTGGAACTGACCGCCTCGTCCTCCGCGGCGGGCCGGGCAGTAGGCTCGGGCCGGGGCGTCGACCGCCTCTTTGATTTGCTCAGAGAGACAGCTGATGACCACGACGCTGTCGCTATCTCATCGCTCGTAACTGTGCCCGATGGTTTCCACGAACTGTATTTTAAAAGCGCTGGATCCATGATCAATCCTTGGGGCGGAATCGAAGCAATGCTGACCCACGCGGTATCCCATTGCTTTAACATACCTTCGGCACACGCTCCGATGATGGAATCCCGGGAGATCCTCAACGAGGACCCCGGCCCCGTCGATCCACGTATGGCGGCAGAAGCCATCTCGTCATCATTTCTTCAATGTGTCTTGAAAGGGCTAAAACAATCACCTCGAATTGTTGTTGGGCACGACCAGATGGCTGCGGGTGATGTATTGACGGTCCGGGATGTATCTTGCCTGATCATCCCGGAGGGATGCATCGGCCTGCCGACGCTTGCGGCCCTCGAACAAGGAATCCCTGTCATTGCTGTCCGCGAGGGTAGTGGTCTTATGGCTGGCGAGCTAAGCGTGCTGCCGTGGCGAGACGATCAGCTTTTTATTGCAGAGAATTACTGGGAGGCCGCCGGTATTATGAGTGCGCTCCGGGCAGGGATCACGCCCGGCTCAGTCAGAAGACCACTTAACAAATTAGAAGTGAAAACTTGGCGAAAATCAAACTCGCCGGCACTTAAGCAAGGAAATTCAGCTGATTAGAGACATTGGGGTCAGTCAACTTAAAGGGTGCTGTCACGTTAAGTTGAGTTAGAAGCTGCGGGCTCAATTGGGCAACGCAACACATGCATTAAATCGTTCTGCTGGTGTTTCGTATTCTAGTGTCTTGCGCGGTCGCTCGTTCAGCTGGCGGGCCACTTTGTTCAAGGCCGGAAAACAGATTGAGAACATGGGCGCCGGGGACGGCCAACACTGCCGCATCAGTTATCATGGTCTCCACCGCCCCGTGGCGGTTCACATCAACTTCGACACGATCCTCAAACACCCGCAACTGTTGGGCGATGACATTAAAGTTAAACTTTGTGCCTTCGTCGGCAACAAGATGTTCGCCGAGCGAGCGGGTTAGCTGGCCAACACCGCGCTCCTCGAACGCCCACCAACGATCGGCACCCCAGGTGAGGCGGCTTGCGACCAACCACAGCAACCAGGCGAGCGAATAATCCTCCTCGCCATAGCCGCAAAATAACGACAGACAAGGTTCAAGGAAATATTCGACAAACTTTGGCGAATGTTCCCGAAAATACTCGCACGCGTTCTGTTCATCAAACTTCGCGGCGGTTACCGGATCCCGCGGGTCGCACGCGGCCAATTGTTTGAGCATTTGCGGCACGACCTTCGCCAACGCCAGTTTCTCTTTGACCGGGATGACGCTGGATTTGATTGCTTCAAGAATATTGAAGTCGTTGAAGGGTATAATCCCTTTGTCCTTCGACAGCACGTGGTAGCGGGGTAGGTTTTCCAGAAATTCGACGCGCGGCTATGTGTCGTAAATGCCGAGCGCTTTGGCGAGTTCGATCAGGTTATCCTCGGAGCCGATGAACCCCTCGGCGCCGCGTTGCACACATATCCCGTTCCACTTGAATGAGCGGCACCGGCCCCGGCATCTTCGTTCTTCTCTAGGAGGACGACTTCTTGTCTGTTCTTACGCAAGGTCCAAGCGGCCGACATGCCCGCCATACCGCCGCCGATAACAACCGTTTTCATCTATTTCTCTCTCTTATTCCCCTGCTCATTAACGACCGCAAGAATGGCGGCTGTGACATCCTCTACCGTTGGGACGTACAGTGCCTCCAAATTGGACGCAAACGGCACCGGCGTATGCGGTGGGGTCACCAAGGATACCGGTGCTTTCAGATCTTCAAATGCCTTTTGGGCAACAATTGAGGCGATGTCACTCGCCATTCCACAACGCGGATGACCCTCGTCAACGACGACCACGCGCCCGGTCTCGCGAACACATTCGAGGATCGTCGTCTCGTCCAGCGGCGAAATGGTTCGTGGGTCAACGATGGTGCAGCTTATCCCCTTAGCTTTGGCTTGATTGGCAGCTTGCTCGGCGAGCCTGACCATGCGACCGAGCGCGATGATGGTCACGTCATCACCCCGTCGTTTTACATCGGCTTTCCCAAGCGGAATTTTATAGGCCTCGGTGGGTACGTCACCAACCACGTCGTACATAGCTTTGTGTTCGAAAAAGAGCACGGGATCATCATCGGCAATGGATGCCAACAGCAATCCCTTCGCATCATATGGGTTGGAGGGGACGACAACTTTGATGCCCGGAATGTGCGCGAATAGGGAATACAAAGTTCCACTGTGTTGGGCTGCGGAAAGACCACCAACACCGTAAGTGGTGCGTACAGTAAGTGGGGTTGCTGCGTGGGCGCCGTACATATAGCGAAACTTGGATGCCTGGTTGAGTATTTGGTCAAAGCAAACACCGAAGAATTCGACAAACATGATCTCGACCACCGGGCGCAATCCTGTGTTAGCCGCGCCTATGGCCATTCCAAGAAAAGCGGTCTCGCTTATCGGGGTGTCAATGACCCGCTCGCGTCCAAACTCACCGACCAAGCCTTTGGTCACTTGAAACACGCCGCCCCAAGCGTCATCTTCCCCGGGGGCATTGGCGCCACCGGCGATGTCTTCGCCCATAACGAACACGTCCGGGTCGTCTCGCATCGCGAGCTTCAGGGCATCGTTGAGCGCTGCGCGCATGGTCGTTTCAGGCATTGAAGTGACCCCTCAATAAGTCGCGTAAACGTCTGTGTACAGAGCGTCAGATGGCGGTTGCGGGGCGTTCTTCGCCGCTGCAATAGCCGCTGCGGCTTGCTGTGTTGCGCTCTCATCAATGCGATCGAGTTCCGCTTCTGCGACAAGTTTTTCGCCAATAACACGGTCGCGGAAATTTTTGAGACAATCCCGATCAGCGCGCAATTTGGCAACTTCGCCGTCCGCCCGGTAGGTTTCCTGATCGCCTTCGAAGTGCGCGTGAAACAAGGGCACATCGCAGTGGATAAAGCTGGGCCCACCCCCGGTTCGCGCACGCTCAATCGCCGTACCAGCGGCATCGATAACGGCAAAAAAATCTGCTCCGTCTACTGCTGTCGCGGGGATACCAAATCCCGCTGCGCGAGAAACAGGATCTCCGGCCGTGGTGTAGGTCTTATGGGTCGATTCGGCGTAGCCATTGTCTTCGAGCACAAAGACAACCGGTAACGCGTAAGCCTTCGCGAAATTCATCGCTTCAAATACAGCTCCCTGGTTGGAGGCGCCATCTCCCCCGAACGCCACCGCCACTCCGCCGGTCTTTTTAAATTTCGCGCTGAAAGCCGCACCGAGTGCGTGCGGTGCGGAGGCTCCTATTATTCCGTTTCCCCCGTGCATGCCGACCGCCCAGTCGGCCACATGCATGGTGCCGCCTTTGCCACCCCCGCTGCCATCCCGGCGGCCAAAAATTTCGTGCGCGAGACGAACAACATCTCCTCCCTTAGCGATGAAATGACCATGCGCGCGGTGGGTACTGGTCACAATGTCTTGCGGGGTCTGTTCGAGATGATAGCAAACCCCAACCGCACAAGCCTCAGCGCCCGCATAAAGGTGCGCAAAGCCGAAAATATTATTCTCTTCCGCCGCCTCGTGCAGATAGTCCTCGAACGCACGGATAAGTCGCATTTGCGAATAAGCGGCGACGAGTTTTTCATTTGAAAGTGCCATAAATCTCTCTGTAAGCGCGGACTATGGCGGATTAAATCCGCAGTCGCAGGGTATCTTATTGTGTTTCGGACGATTTAACGAAAGAAAACTATCCTATTGAAATTATGGGGTTTCCGAGAAATCTCAACACCAATAAATCACCCAACCGCAAATTTCGTTGTCGATCCGGCACCGACATCGTCCACTGGGGTCGTTGAAAAGCTAGGTCACCAAACATCGCCCAAAGGAAGCGGCGACAGTCATGAGTTGCGAATGCGGACAGAGCGGGGGGGGGTAACCAGAAAATGGCGGAGGAGGCAGTCTAGAGCGAACCCGTCTCTAGCGGATTTCCCTGTTAAGGGCCCAAATACAGGTAATTTTGAGGTTTAGCCGGAGAAGCGAACTGTTTCGTAAGTAACTTTGACGCCTCTCGCAGATACGAGATCTTCGACGTCGCGGAAGCTGATCGTGAAGCGGAATTAGAGCCGTGCGGCTTGCCGGATAATGTCGGCGTGAAAACGGTGTCGCCGGTACGAGATTTTCTGCATCCGCCGATCGTATCAGGCAGGTACTCGAGCAACAGCGGGCAAATTTGACAAGCCAAAAACCACATTGACCGAGCCAGGTTCTCGATTTAATTTAATTTACAAGAAAAATACGGGAAATTACCTGCCGTCGGAATTGGCGAAGCAAAGCCAGTGGCTTCGTGAATGTGGAAAACGGAGAAGGGATCGAGGTTAACCGGTATGAAATTCGGAATCCTGGTGAACGAAGGTCCGTTCAATCATCAAGCTTCGGATAGCGCCTATCAGTTCACCTGGGCGGCGCTTCAAAAGGGCCACGAGATTGTGCGCGTGTTTTTTTATCACGATGGTGTCAATAACGCGTCCAACCTGTCTGAGCCCCAAAGCGACGACCGTAATCTGGTCAAGCTGTGGTCTGAACTGGGGCAAGAATTTGATGTCGAATTGATGGTCTGTGTCTCAGCTGGATTGCGCAGGGGCCTCACGGAAGAAAATCTGGCACCCGGGTTCGAATTATCAGGGCTCGGTCAATTGATCGGTGCCGGGATCGATTCAGACCGCTTAATTGTGTTTGGCGATTGACGAGGATGCGAACGTGACAGACGAAACACCCGAAGAATTTGAAGACGACGAATATGTCGGCGTCGTCAAAAAATTCATGTTTATCAATCGTAAGGCTCCGTACGGCAGCATCTACGGCCATGAGATGCAAGAAACGATACTGATATCGACAGCGTTCGAGCAAGATGTTTCAGTGGTGTTTATGGACGACGGTGTATTTCTCCTCAAGAAGGGGCACGACACTGCGACTATCAACATGAAAAACGTCTCGCCGGCTTATCGGGCATTCAAGGGGTACGACATCGAGAAATTGTACGTGGAAAGGGAGTCATTGGACGCGCGGGGGCTTTCTCCGAACGATCTGCTGGTGCCTGTTGAAGTACTCAGCGCCACTGAACTTGGCGATCTGATGGAACAACAAGACATCATAATTAGCGCCTAAGAGACCAACTCAGGGACCAGCTGATGATCCTTCACACCGTCAATAAATCGCCCTACGAGCGCATCAACCTTGATAGCTGCTTGCGGGTGGCCCGGATTGGCTGCGGGATATTGCTCCTTGAAGATGGCGTCATCGCAGCATTGGCCACGGGTGCCGCTGCTCAAGCGCTCTCAGTAGCCCTGTCAGACAAGTCGGTTTATGTACTGGGCCCGGACTTGGATGCGCGCGGCCTGAGGGAGTGCGATCTGGTCATCGGCATAAAAATAGTCGATTACGATGGCTTTGTTGATTTGGTTGCCGGGTACGACACGGTCCAAGCTTGGCTTTAGACCCCTTCAGCCGCGCTGTTCGAGATCACTCATTCGCGACGCCTCTATGACTGGAGCTCATTCTAATATACTATTTTTTATGTAGTACATCTCGAATATGGGAACTTCTATGGAGGAGCGGCCATGACCATCGATCTGAACAACGCCAAAACATTGACCATTATTGCTACAAAAGGTGCACTCGACTAGGCGTATCCACCGTTCATTCCTACGACGAGAACGAGCTATGGCGAAGTTCCGAAGCATACAGTCGTTTCAGAAATTCACTTCGATTCACTCTTCAGTCCACAATCACTTCAACCAGGAGCGCCATCTCTACAATCGCGAATACTTTAAGGTTAAAAGCTCCGCGGCTCTTGCCGATGGCGCCGTACCACAAACCAGTGCCGAAGATAATCGGCTTACGCTCGCCCTCATGCTGGCTGCATATGAATCCCATGAGAAAGGTACGCCGATCACTTTGAGGTGAACTGCATGAAAAAAATGTAATCCCGTAGAAATCGGTGAAAATACTGAAAATTGAGTGACGTCAAATGGACGTAAGGTGAAGGGGCAAGAAGGCTTAAGTTCATGAGATTTGGGATATTGGTGATCGAGAGACCGAACTATTACCAAGCTTCAAATACGGCTTACCAGGTCACCAAAGCTGCGCTCAAAAGGGGCATAAAACCGTCCAGGCTTGGCTTTGAATGCCCGAAAGGACCCCTATGAGCACAGCAACGCTCGACACCAAGGGACTAATTTGCCCCTTGCCCATCCTGAAAACCAAGAAAGCTATGAAGGAACTTGAGGCCGGCGACACATTGACAGTGGAGGCGACCGACCCAAGCTCGGTCAAGGACATGCAGGCGTTTTGTCGGGTTGCCGGGCATGAGCTTTTGGCGTGCGACGAAGCAGATGGCATATACACCTATCAAATTAGGAAATCGGCTTGAGCCCAATACGTAAATTGTGTGTTCAAGAATATCAACGGGGACTACCGACGTGAAAGCAATGCTGTGCAAGCAATATGGGCCGGCTGAGGTGTTGGTTTACGAAGACATTGAGAGCCGGCCACTGGGTAAAAATGAAGTCCGGATCGCGGTGCGCGCGGGCGGGGTCAACTTTGCCGATAGGCTCGCCATCAAAGGCCAGTATCAATTCAAGCCCGATTTTCCATTTTCGCCTGGCGCCGAGGCGGCCGGAGACGTTACCGAAATTGGCGCTCGTGTGAATAAGGTCAACGTCGGCGATAGAGTAGTCTGGCATGGACTTTTTGGCGGCTATGCGGAGGAGATCATCGCCGATGAATCCGAGGTTTCCCCGATTTTCGACAGCCTGGATTATGAAACCGCCGCCGGTATGTTCCTCACTTACGGCACATCTTATCACGGACTTGTGCAAAGGGCGGAAATTCAGCCCGGCGAAACTTTATTGGTATTGGCGGCCGCGGGGGGTGTCGGCCGTGCCCTGGGCGCGCGCGTAATCGCCGCCGCATCCAGCGACGAAAAGCTCGACCTCGCCAAGCGATTTGGTGCCGAGATGATGATTAATTACTCAGTCGAAGACATTAAGCAGAGGACCAAAGAGCTGACCAACTGTAAGGGGGTTGACGTTATTTACGATCCGGTTGGCGGAGAACTGTTCGAACAATCTTTGCGCGCGATTGCACCCAAGGGCCGGATGCTGGAGGTCGGGTTTGCCAGTGGTGAAATACCCAAAATGGCGGTTATTCTGGTGCTACTTAAAAGCTGCCAAGTGGTTGGGGTATTTTACGGTCAATTCAGGCAGCTTGAACCCGAATTGAAAGCCCAAAACGTGCGCGATTTGGTCCAGATGATTGCGGATGGCAAACTGAACCCATTGGTTTCGAAAACCTACCCTCTGGAAAAAGCGGTTGATGCCTTGAATGATATTCTCACGCGCAAAGTTTTGAGTAAAGTGGTGCTCACCACTGGACGCGGCTAGAACACATGAATACGCCGAAGGACAAAAATGACTAAATCCCAAAATACAGTGAATGACTACGATGCCGTGGTCATCGGCGCCGGTTTTGCCGGCCTGTATATGTTGCATCGTTTGCGTCAACTCGGACTTTCCGCTCGTGTTTTTGAAGCCGGTAGTGGAGTGGGCGGTACTTGGTTCTGGAACCGCTACCCGGGCGCGCGATGCGATGTCGAATCGCTCGAATACAGTTACCAGTTTGACGAACAATTGCAGCAAGAATGGGAGTGGTCGGAACGGTATTCGCCGCAGTCGGAGATTCTTGAATACCTCAACCATGTCGCGGATCGCTTCAATTTACGTGGCGATATTGATTTAAACACCCGTGTAGCAGCCGCTAGGTATGACGAAAACACCAATCTCTGGACTGTATCTACAACCGGCGGCAGCTCAGATAGCAACACCGCACGCGCACGTTTCTGCATCATGGCGACAGGGTGCCTGTCATCGGCCAATGTGCCGGATTTTGAAGGCATCGATAGTTTCAAAGGAAATACCTATCACACGGGGCAATGGCCCCACGGCGGCGTCGATTTTACCGGCGAGACTGTGGGCATCATTGGAACCGGGTCTTCAGCCATTCAATCCATTCCCTTAATCGCCGAACAAGCCAAGCACCTTTACGTGTTTCAGCGCTCGGCGGCTTTCTCGGTGCCAGCCGCCAACCGACCCCTCGACAAGGCCAAGGAAGCCGACATTAAGTCTCGCTACGCGGAATTTCGTAAGCACTGCGCGCAGCTCCCCACGGGCGGCAACTTGATCATGAACGAGTCCCTGGCCACGGAAGCAAGCGAGGCAGAGTTGCGGGCCGAATATGAAGAACGCTGGGAAAACGGCGGCTTGATGTTTCTCGGCGCGTTTTCCGATTTACTGATCGATGTCAAAGGTAATAAAACCGCGGCTGATTTTATTCGCGGTAAAATTCGCTCGATTGTCAAAGATCTGACGGTATCGGATTTGCTCATGCCCGATCACGTGGTCGGGTGCAAGCGGCTGTGTGCCGACACCGGTTACTACGAAACCTTCAACCGGGACAATGTCACACTGGTCGACGTAAACAGCGTCCCGATCGATTCAATCACAGCAATGGGTCTCCTCACTGGCGGCACCGAATACGCCTTCGACAATCTCATTTTTGCAACCGGTTTCGATGCTATGACGGGTTCTCTGTCGCGCATCGACATACGAGGCCGCAATGGTGATTTGCTCAGGGACACCTGGGCACAGGGCCCGAAAACTTATCTCGGTCTCGGTACAGTTGGGTACCCGAATATGTTCACCATTGCCGGGCCAGGCAGCCCGTCAGTTCTGACTAATATGGTGCCGTCCATTGAACAACATGTGAATTGGATTGCTGACTGCATCACCTGGCTCGATGACAATAATTATGGCTCTATCGAAGCCACTCCAGACGCACAAAGCGATTGGGTCGACCATGTCAATGCCGTCGCTGGGACGACCATCTACACAAGTTGCAATTCCTGGTATCTGGGTGCAAATATTGTCGGCAAGCCGCGTGTGTTTATGCCGCTTTTCGGTTTTCCGGCCTACGTCGAGAAATGCGATGAAGTCGCGGCCAACAATTACGTGGGCTTCGCGGTAACCTAAAGCTCGATCAACGCGCGGTGACGAGGATGGCTTGGATACGGGCGCGCAAGGGGTTATCTCCGCCCAGTTCGGTCACCGCAGTCGTTACGGCGTCGACAACCGCATCTTCGTCAATTTCCGGGTTGTCGCGAATTTCAATAATTATTGGACTGCCTTTGACGAAACCGAATGCGATTTCGGCTACGGAGGCGGCAGTTACGTCCCGCAGTCGCCGGGTGGAAATGCCCGTTCCGGCGGCAATCTCCAGCACTCGTGCGTCGTCCGCGACAGAAATACGGCTGGCCATATCAACGCCGTAACCATCCAACATGACGGGTCCCAGACAACGGTCGTAAATTTCGGGAATGGATCCGGTAAAGTCACCGTAACGCGGCGCCATAAGTTCATTCTTCTCTTTCAATTATTCGGTTTGAGGCGCGAGCGCAGGGGGTCAGACTAGCCGGAAACATTGTCGGCGTTTACACTCGATGCTCGAAATGCCCCTCCTGAGCCCGATGTGAGGTCAAGGCCTTCGTATCCTTCCGCCGCGACTACATTGATATTGTTGATGTATTTTGGCGAGCCACCGTTATAAACGAAATAACGGACCTTGCCGTGTTCGTGACCCTCGACATTCGAGTTGTATCCGGTGAACCAGGATTTGGCTTTTCGCATGAGCATGGTCGAGTACATTTTTGTCACGTGCGCGGTCCAGCGTTCCTCGGCCGCAAGAGTCGCGTCGGCGCGAATGTAACCTTGATCCCACATGTGTTCGAGAAGATCTGTGCACCAATTTACGCCGGTCTCGATGCCGCGCGGGTAGTTGGTCGAGGCAGAGCCGCTCTGCGGGCCCGACGGCATGAACATGTTTGGGAAGCCGTGAATAAACATGCCAAGGAAAGTGGACGGCCCATCTCGCCATCTATCCCGAAGCTTCTCGCCGTCGACGCCTTGGATGTCGATGTGATCAAAGGCACCGGTTATGGCGTCAAACCCCGTGGCGTAGATAATGATGTCGAAGTCGTAGTCACGTTCAGTCGTGCGCAAACCGCTTTCGGTCACCCGTTCCAACGGCGTCTCACTGATGTCCACAAGGTGCACATTGTCGCGGTTGTAAGCTTCAAGGTATTTGGTTTCCAGGGGCACGCGTTGCACGCCAAAGCCGTGATCCCGGGGGATTAGCTTTTCAGCAATTAGAGGGTCGTCAACCCGCTGCCGAACCCGCTCGGCCATGTACTCAGACAATTCGGCATTGGCCTCCTCATCGGTGAATATCTCGCGGAAATTCCTAAGCCAAATTCCGAAGCCGGGCTGGTCGTAAAGACCATCCCATAATGCCAACCGTTCTTCACGGGAAACCTCATTAAAACCGCGACGATCAGGCTCGTGCTCAAAACCACCGGGGGTCCGGGCGCAGGTGGAGAATATTTCATCGTAGCGCGACCGGATATCGGCCATCTCTTCATCAGAGATAGGCCCATTGCTCAAGGGAGCACACCAATTTGGCCGCCGTTGAAAAACGGTTAATTCACCAACTTTGTCAGCAATCTCTCCAATGACTTGGATGCCCGTCGCTCCGGTGCCGATCACGGCAACCTTCTTGCCGGCCAATTCGACAGGTTCATGGGGCCAATAGTATGTATGAAACGAACGGCCTTTGAAGCTGTCCATTCCCTCGATACGCGGCAGCGTAGGCGTTGAGAGAAGGCCGAGAGTCATAATGACAAATCGACACGTTAGTTCACGACCGTCGGCAATTTTCAGACGCCATAAATTGAACTCCTCGTCGAAGTGTGTCGCCTCAACCGTGCAGTTGAACTGCATGTATTTTCGCAGATCGAATTTGTCGGATACGTAATTTAGGTACCGCAAGTTTTCGGGTTGCCCGGAGTAGCGTTCCTTCCAATGCCATTCATTCAGCAATTCCTTTGAGAACGAATAGCCATAGGTGTAGCTCTCCGAATCGAAGCGCGCCCCCGGATAGCGGTTCCAATACCAAGTTCCCCCAAGGTCACCAGCGGTATCGAGAACCGTGGCTTTTACACCGAGGTCGGCTAAGCGTTTGATCTGGTAAATTCCGGCCACACCTGCCCCAATGACGATGACCTCGTAGTCTGGCTCGGTCGCGCTGGACATAAAATGCTCCTATTTGGGCGGTTCTGTTGCCCTATGCGAATCTAAGTGATGCTTTTTACACTAGACTTTGCGCAGTGGCGAGGGTGGCGGTTCTCGCCCCAATACAAGGTCTAATAAACACCGGCCTGTTTCATGCGCTCTAGAGTGTCGTCGCTCAGGCCGACACTGCGCAGTATTTCTTCTGAATGCTCGCCAAGACCGGGAACGGCAAAATCGATCGAACCGGGTTCGTCGGCAAATTTTATAGGTATGCCCAGGTATTCCCATCCGCGTTCGTCTTCGACAATCATCTCCCGATGGCGAACCTGGGGATCGTCGCAGCCTTCGCGCAGATTGTTCACTGGCGCAAAGCTGATGTCTTTGCCCTCGAACCACGTCACCCATTCAGCCTTGGTCTTGGTTTTGAATGTTTCTTCAAAATACCTCTGAACCGGGTACTGCCCGGTTCCGGGCGGCAAACGGCACAAGTCGATGAGGTCCGGACGCCCCAGTTCGTTCAATAGATTAATGGCAAAATGAATTTCTGCGGCGCCGAGAACAATCCAAGCGCCTTCCTTAGTTTCATAAGGGCGATACATGGCATAGCCACCGCCAGTACGTTCATTTCGGATATCGGGCGGCTGTTTGTTGGCGAACGTGGTTCCCAATTGATTGGGGATGGATGCGAATACACTGTCCATCATGGCAATGTCGAGATAGTCGCCTTTGCCGGTGGTTTGCCGCCGATAGAGCGCCATCAGCACGCCAGAGAGGGCAATCATGGAGCCGAGCATGTCGGCCGCCGGGATGGCCGGATTCCAGGGCTTGCCGTCTTGCCCGAGATTGAGACTGAGGACCCCGCAGTAGGCTTCGGTTGCCATGTCGTGGGCCGGTTTCTGGACGTAAGGGCCGTCTTGGCCAAATGCCGAAATAGACACGTAGACAATATGTGGAGCGCGTTTCTTGATATCTTCGTAACTCACGCCTAAGCGTTTGACGACACCCGGTCGGAATGCTTCGACAAAGACATCAGATTGCTCAGCCAATCGCATGACGGCTTCAACGGCGTCTGGGTCTTTCAAATTAAGCGCGAGACTCTTTTTGCCCCGGTGAGTTGCGGCAAAATAGACCGTTGTATCGTCGCGTTTAGGCCCAATAATCCGATTAGGTTCACCGCCGTTCACGTTTTCAATACGGATCACATCCGCGCCGTGGTCGGACATGAATGTGGTCAATTGGGGCCCCGGTAAAAAGCAGGACATATCAATGACTTTAATACCCTCAAGTTTCATGGGCTTTGATCTCCGTATTCAATATGAGGCAACGCTCGGGTCAGGTGACGTCAGTACTCCGGAAACGCCTAATCGCATTATCGTCATACCCGAGTTCACGCAAAATGTCGTCAGTATCGGCCCCAAGCGCGGGAGCCGGTCGATTGGGCAAGGGGTCACTCAAGCGGATCGGATTTTGCACGACTTTGAGGTCGGCCCGGTTGGGGTGAGGCACAGTAACCACGCCGCCCCGGTCACGCAAAAAGGTGTTGTCGAGCGCGTCGGCTATATCAAAGACGGGCCCGCACGGCACACAACCGCCGAGCCGCTCCATCCAGTGTGCAGTAGGTTGGCTTGATAAGTGAGCATCCAACTCTTTGGTCAGCATGTCGCGATTTTTCAGCCGCGCGGGGATGTCGCTAAAATCCACTTGGTCGGCCAATTCCGGGCGCCCTATTTGGGTGCATAAAATCTCCCAGAAGCGCTGGCTTTGGGCCATTATGAACATCCAGCCGTCTTCGGTTCTGAACAATTGGGAAGGGGTGATCGACGGATGTGCCGAACGGGGAGCACGCGACGTTGGTGTCCCTTCGTTTAAATACCAGGCCGCCGGGTAGCTGAGTTGATGGGCGGCAACATCAAAAAGCGACACGTCGATGTCGCGGCCTTCGCCGGTTTCGCGGGCTTTTATAACCGATGCGACGAGAGCGAGAGCGGCGGTTAAGCCGGTCAAGTAATCAACCAGAGAGAGGCCCATGCGCGCAGGCGGACCGCCGGGCTCGCCTGACAAGAACAAGTATCCGGTTTCGGCCTGCATCAAGTAGTCGAATCCGGGCCAATCCCGGCGCGGCCCCTCGCGGCCATAGGCAGATATTAGCGCACAAACTATTTTGGGATTGTAGGCTTTTAAGGCCTCAAAAGTGAGGCCTAGTTTGTCCGGCTGGTCACCACGTAGGTTGCATAACAAAGCGTCCGATATGGCCACCAATTTTCCGAGAACCTCGCGGCTTTTCTTCTGCTTGAGATCCAGAGTGAAGGATCGTTTGTTGCGGTTAAACGCCTGAAACGCAAGACTGTCCAGGGGTCCAAGGCCACCATTTGGCCCCATTGTACGGACCGCATCACCGCCTTGGGCACGGGCCTCGATTTTTATCACGTCGGCGCCAAGGTCGGCCAAATGCTGAGTGCCATAGGGCCCCGCCGCGTAATGCTCGACCGCGAGGATTCGGACACCTTCCAAGGGCAGCATTAGGCCGGATTCCGCGCGACCAATTGCTTCGATATGATGATCCGTTGCATTTCGTTGGTGCCCTCGCCAATGCACATTAGTGGCGCATCCCGATAGTAGCGTTCGATCGGAAGCTCTTTTGAATAGCCGTATGCGCCATGGATGCGCATCGCCTCAATACTGTTTTCGAGCGCTGCTTCTGACGCAAACAGTTTGGCCATGCCGGCTTCCATGTCACAGCGGTCGCCCCGGTCATAGGCTTGGGCTGCCTGCTCGACCAGCAGGCGGGCGGCCTCGCACCGGGTTGCCATGTCGCCCAGCTTCAATTGGATTGCTTGATGCTCGCATATGGGCTTGCCCATGGTCTCGCGGATCTGGGAATACTGGACCGACGCTTTCATGGCGGCGTTGGCAATACCGACACCGCGCGCAGCGACATTGATGCGGCCCAATTCGAGCCCGCCAACCGTATGGTGAAAACCGCGCCCTTCTTTGCCACCCAATAAATTGTCAGCTGATATGCGGTAGTCCTGGAATATCAGTTCGGCTGAGTCGATGCCCTTATAGCCTAACTTTTCGAGCTTTCGACTGACCGTAAAACCAGGACCTTTTTCTGCGATGAACAGGGACATGCCCTTATGCCGGGGCATCACTTCGGTGTCGGTTTTAAGTAAAAGGGCGACGCAACCACCTTCGATGCCGTTAGAGATCCAAGTTTTGGTGCCGTTGATCACATAGTCGTCGCCATCGCGCACGGCCTTGGTGCGGATGGCCTGAAGGTCGGTGCCGCAATTGGGCTCGGTGAGGGCCAATGCGCCCCGCAGTTCGCCACTTGCGCACCGGGGCAGGAAACGCTCTTTCTGCTCGTCCGTCCCAAAGCGCTCAATCGCTGCGCACATGATCAAATGAGAATTGAATATGCCGGTCAATGACATCCAGACTTCGGACACCATGGTGACGATGCGGGCATAGAGAGACGCAGATAGTCCCAGGCCACCATACTCTTCGCCGATAGTCGCCCCGAACAAGCCGAGCTCTTTCATTTGCTCGACCATCTCATAGGGGTATTCGTCCGCATGATCCAATTCGAGCACTTTGTCTTTTACGTCCCGATCCAGCCACTTGGCAATCGCATCCAAAATTTGATCTTCGTCTTCCCGTTCCAAGGCGCGGGCCATGGTTGTCCTCCCAACTTTCTGTAGTGCTTGGTTTTATTTTTCTAGGGCCGCAATTTTATCGTCGACACCGTGGCCAATGAAGGGAATGAGCATGGTGCGCTTAAAGGATATCACCATTGTGCCATCTTGCTTAAATCCCCGAGTTTCGATGCCGACCAATCCTTGGGTCGGGCGAGATTTAGAGGCGCGTTTTTCCGTGACTTCGCTTTCCGCGTAGAGGGTGTCCCCGACAAATACAGGCGCTGGCATGGCGATATCTGTCCAGCCCAGGTTGGCAATGGCTTTCTGGCTGGTGTCGCTTACGCTCATCCCGACCACGATCGCCAGGGTGAGGGTGCTGGCGACGATGGGCTGTCCAAACTCGCTGTGTTTTGCGTACTCCTTGTCGAAATGGAGGGGGTGCTGGTTCATGGAAAGAAGGGTGAACCATGTATTGTCCGATTCGGTGATGGTGCGGCCCGGGCGATGCTCGTACACATCGCCCACCTCGAACTCTTCGAAGTAACGGCCGTAGGATTCCCGGTAACGCTGGTCGCCAATTTTCTGGTTCTTGTCCGCCATGCTTGCCTCACTTTTTCATCGAAAATTCGAACCTGGTTACCAGGTGTCCCAGTGCACTATCTCAGTCATAGGTGCGCGCGGGGCGGCTTTAAAATCGACACCAAGGGTGTATGCAACCGGAATTAAGCTAATCTGCATCACTTCGTCATAGGGAATGCCGATAATTTCAGCTGCTTCACGTTCGAAATACAAATGGAGGGATGTCCAACAGGTGCCGAGGCCGCGCGCGCGGGCCGCCAACATAAAATTCCAAGCCGCCGGTGCAATGGATCCCCACTGCGCACTTTGGGTCAAAACTGAAGGAACAGTATCTTTGGGCTTTGCCGGGCTATCCGTGCGTCCGGTGACGCACG
Source organism: Alphaproteobacteria bacterium (assembly GCA_029941135.1). Lineage (GTDB taxonomy): Bacteria > Pseudomonadota > Alphaproteobacteria > JAPYRI01 > JAPYRI01 > JAPYRI01. The sequence continues at coordinate 46,964 of JAPYRI010000010.1, forward strand.
GAATAAAAAGCACAGGGGCTTCTTCAAAATGCTTGTTCAGATACAGCGCCGACTGCTCGACTTTTTGCCGGGCGGGCGTACTTACCGCCCATTCGCGGTATGTCATGCCGGGTTCGGCGGACGGTAGCGATAAATAGAGCTCCCGCCCGCGCCGGTATAAATCGGCAAGCGCCTTTTTCTTTTCCAGTTCAGTTACCACCACGAAATGCCAGTTCTGCAGGTTGGATGGTGTGGGTGCTTGAACCGCTATCTCAAGGCACTCGTCGATGACTTTGCGGTCAATGGGGCGCGAGAAATCAAGACGTCTTCGAACGGCCCGAGTTGTTGTGAGCAGCTCATCCAAACCGAGCGGCAAATGTTCCGACACTTTATTCCCCTCCTCAATTTCAGTCTGTCAACTTTCCCAAACAGATGACGGCCAACGGTCGGCCCAGGGCTTTGCAACTTCAAGTTGGGCTGATAGGCGCAGGATTGTGGCTTCGTCGCCGTAGCGGCCCAGCAACTGAATGCCGATTGGCAGCCCACCACTTGTAGAATACAGGGGCAATGAGATACCGGGCTGTCCGGTAAAATTGGCGATCGACGTAAAACGGGGAATGTCGCCCATGCGCTGAGTCGCCTGGCGTGGATGCGCAGGATCAAAGTCAAAGTACCCCAGCGGCTGAGGAACTTGGGTTAGTGTGGGGGTTAGCCAGACGTCATAAGGATCATAATGCCGAGCAATTTCACGCGATATTTTGTGCATGTCCTGGATCGCCAAAAGCAGATCTGACGGGTCCTTTTTTCTACCCGAGGTGAACATTTTCCATGTGTGTGCCTCGAACAAGTCCTCGGACGGGGTTTGGCCGGTCTTGCGCGCCCAATCCCGTATCGCCCAGGAAACTGTCGCCAACCAAATCGTAGTAAAGGACTGAGAAAACCGATCTGGGTCGATTTTCATGGTCGGCGGGTCTTCTTCCACTTGATGGCCAAGTTCGGCACACAGGGCGGCGGCTTCCCGAACCGCTTGCTCGCAATCGGGACTTATCTCGGTGCCCATTACCGGACGCGTACTGAAACAAATGCGTAACTTGCCAGGATCTGCACCAACTTCTTCAATAAACGGCCGCTGCGGTGGGGGCGCGTAATAAGGATCTCCTAAATCAGGACCTGCGGTCACATCCAAGATGGCCGCCGTATCGCGAACGGTCCGGGTAACCACGTGTTCGTGAATGAGGCCAGCGCCCATATCGCCGTAATCAGGGCCCAGCGGATTGCGGCCCCGGGTCGGCTTGAGGCCAACTAGGCCGCACCAAGCGGCCGGACAGCGAATCGATCCGCCGCCATCATTCGCATGTCCGGCTGCCGCCATGCCGGCCGCCACGGCCGCAGCTGATCCACCCGACGATCCGCCGGTCGAACGGGTCAGATCCCACGGATTGTGGGTTGGGCCAAACAGTTCGGGCTCGGTGGTGGGCTTTGATGCGTATTCCGGCGTATTGGTTTTGCCGACAACAATGAACCCTGCACGCCGGTAGCGGGCGACCAATTCAGTGTCGTTGGCTGACACGTGATTCCTGAGGAAGCGCGACCCCTCGGTCATCACGGTGCCTTCGTACTCGGCCAGCATGTCCTTCAGTAAAAGAGGCACGCCTGCGAATGGGCCATCGCCCAATGGCTGTTTCGCCAATTCCCGCGCTGTATCAAACATCGGCAGGACGACCGCGTTCAATTCGGGGTTTAGACGCTCGATCTGCGCGATCGAGGCGTCAACCAATTCTGCGGCGCTCACCTCCCCTTTGCGCACCAATTCGGCTTGAGCCATGGCGTCAAAGCGCATTAATTCACTCATGTGGTCGCTCTCCTGTTCTAATCAGCGGGGCGGCGCTGTTTCGCAATTATTCCGCTGCCCTTTTGGTCGAGACACCGGCTCGTCCGAAAGTCGGCGCGATCGGGGGCGGGAAGCCGGTTTCCGCTTCGCACCGGGCTTTGATTTCTTTGATCGTGCCGCCAAAATCAAACAGCTCGGCCGGCGGCCGGTCGCGTGCCATTTCTTTTCGGAGAATCGCGGTGGCATCTGTATCAATGGTGACGCCGTCGGCTTCGGTGATTACGCCAAACTCAGCGGCTCCATCGGCAGTGAGTAGGCCAGCCTCCATATCGAATGTGACCGCATCCAAGTCGCGGTCGAGAGGGTCACCCCAACCGCCGCCGCCCCAAGTTTCAAAAATCAGATAGTCCCCAGGAGCGACAACAACGCCATCAACCTTGGACCTGAGACTTTCTGTCGTCCCGTCCTTTCGCTGGAGTGTCTTCGTACAGCGACGGCCTGGCTTGCCGCCCTTTACACCCCATGGATAAGTCAGCCAACGGTCATCGTGAATGGAGATTTCACCGTGGGCGAGGAAGCGATAGCCCACCCTCATGGCATTGCC
>JAPYRI010000011.1 GCA_029941135.1 Alphaproteobacteria bacterium
TCAGCCGGGCGGGCAAAGAGACCCATTACTCTGCCCTGGTCGCCCGCGCGGAAGGCCTGCCCGATCACCGGGGGGCATCCGAAGAGATCGTCATGATGGCGCCCGACCTGGTGGTTGCCGGCGCTTACGCCAATCGCCAAACTGTGCATCTATTGGATCGGCTCGGGATACCGATCCTAAACGTGCCTTCGGTCAATCGCGTGCACGAGATTTTTCCCGAAATTCGCAAAGTAGCTGACCGAATTGGACGTCATGACCGGGGCGTCAAAATCGCCAATGCATTAGAAACTCGTCTTCAAGATTTCTCGGTAAACGAAAAGCGCGCGACCGGCGCCCTGTATCGCCCTGGTGGTTATGTCTTGGGGCGCTACAGTATCGTGGACGATGTCATGCGGGCGGCTGGCCTGGGCAACAGAGTTGCTGAGTTGGGTATCCGCGGGGAAGACCGTTTGCCTTTGGAACTGCTCATCATGTCGCCGCCGGATTTTCTGATTATCGACTCGAACCGACCGGAACGCCCGAGCCGCAGCCGCCGCATGTTGCAGCACCCGGCCCTCGCAAAAATGCCAACCACCTTTAAGACCTTGGAGTTTCCCGTACGTTATTGGCTGTGCGCAACCCCGCCGACGGTCGAAGGTGCCGAGCAATTGGCAAATACGGTTACAGAACGGCTGATGACTGCGCGGAAAGAGCAAATGCCGTGAGCGAAAGGGACCGCTTTCCCTTGCTGGTGCCGCTTATGAGCGTTTCGGTTATTGGCGCCCTGTTTGCGTCATTCGTAATCGGCCCCGCCGACATCCCGGTTGCCGACTTGTTTGCGCAATTGCTCGAAGGCGGCGATACGCCGGAGGCGTTGATCGCGCGCGAGATCCGCCTGCCGCGGGCGCTGTTGGGGGCCTTGGTCGGCGGAGTTTTGGGTCTTGCGGGCGCAGCATTACAGGGCTTTTTACGCAACCCATTGGCCGAGCCTGGGATTGTGGGTGCATCGGCAGGAGCGGCGTTCGGCGCGGTCGTTGCCATTTATTTTGGCCTCGCTGCCGTGTTTCCACTGGCCCTGCCGCTGCTCGGCATGGCCGGCGCGCTTACGGTCGTCGCGATTATATATGTGCTGGCGGGCCGCGACGCGAGCGTGCTCACCCTCATCCTTGCGGGTCTCGCCCTTAACAGCTTTGCCGGCTCCCTAACCGCGCTGGCCCTCAACATGGCGCCCAGTCCCCGCGCCGCCCTGGAGATCGCGTTTTGGCTGTTGGGGTCACTGTCGGACCGCAGTCTGGATCATCTTTATCTCGCCGCGCCCTTTATCGTGCTCGGCAGCGTGCTCATCTTCGCCAACGGACGCGCCTTGGATGCTCTCAGTTTGGGCGAGCGGACCGCCGCCAGCATGGGCATCAACATGAACGCACTGCGTTTCCGCGTTGTGGTCGGCACCGCCATCGCCGTCGGCGCTGCCGTATCCGTGTCGGGCGCCATTGCTTTCGTTGGCCTCGTCGTCCCCCATCTCATCCGGCCTCTGGTCGGCCACCGGCCCAGTCAATTGCTGATCGCCAGCGCCCTCGGTGGCGCATTGTTGCTGTTGGTCGCGGACATCGGGGTCCGACTGATCCCCACATATCAGGAATTGAAATTAGGGGTGGTCACCGGTCTGCTCGGTGCGCCGTTTTTTCTGGTGATTTTGTTGAGAACCGGACGGGCCACAAGATGACCGTGCTTTCGGCAGAAGAGGTCAGTGTCGTGTTGGGCCCGGGAGTGCGCGTGCTGAAATCGGTGAGCCTCGCGCCCGCGCCGGGCGAAGTCACCGGCTTAATCGGACCCAATGGGGCTGGCAAAACCACGTTACTCAACGCCATGGCGGGACTGCTTGAACCTGAACAAGGCCGGGTTTTATGCGACGGCCAACCGCTCAAGGATATTTCGCGCCAACAAAGGGGCCGGGAAATTGCTTACCTGGAGCAAGACACCCAATGCCATTGGCCGCTGACCGTTGAGCGTATGGTGATGCTGGGCCGCACGCCGTACTTGCGGCCGTTCCGGGGCGAAAGTGCCGAAGATCACGCGCGCGTCGCAGACGCCATGACCCAATGCGACGTGGTCCAGTTTGCCGAGCGTAATGTGCTCACCTTATCGGGCGGCGAGCGCGCCCGCGCCATGCTCGCCCGCGCGTTGACAGTCGAGCCCAAAGTATTGTTGGCGGACGAGCCCACTGCCGGGTTGGATCCTTATCACCAACTGCACGTGATGGAATTGCTGCGTGAGCGTGCGCAAGCCGGAACAGCGATTGTGGTGGTGCTCCATGACCTTACCTTGGCGGCGCGGTTCTGCGATCGGGTATGTGTGCTGTCAGAGGGTGAAGTCGCCGCCGATGGCACGCCCGCCGATGTGTTTGCCGGTGACGTGGTACCGAATGTCTATGGCGTTACCACCTCTACCGGCACTCACGACGGTCAAACCTATGTGATCCCTTGGCGGCGGCTGCCCCCAAAAGGTTTATCCGATTAAGCCGCTTTCGCCGCCTGTATGGCCTGCCAAATTTTTTCCGGCCATAACGGCATATCAAGGTCCGTTACACCCAGGTCAGCCAAGCCATTGAGGACGGCGTTAACCAGCGCCGGCGGCGCGCCGGTGGCGCCTGCTTCGCCCACGCCCTTGAACCCCATATCATTGTTTACGGTTGGTATTTCGCGCTGATCCACAGCGATATCGGGAATCATGTCGGCCCTGGGCAGGCCATAGTCCATAAACGAGCCGGTCAAAAGTTGTCCCGAGACCGGGTCATACACACAGTGCTCCAGAAGGGCTTGCCCAAGTCCTTGAACGACGCCGCCCTGAACCTGACCTTCAACGATCATCGGGTTAACCACCACGCCGCAGTCATTGACCGCCGAGAACCGCTCGATGCTGATTTTCCCAGTTGCCGGATCGATCTCGACCTCACAAATATGAACACCGTTGGGGAAGGTTGCGGGAAACTCGGCACAACTGCCCTCGCCTTCAAACCCGTGGTCGGGGTCGGCTGCCAAATCGAACAGCGAGACCGAACGATTGGTGTCCCGCAAATGAAAATGCCCGTCGGTAAAATCGATATGATCCGGTTGATCGTCGAGTGCCGTCGCTGCCAGTTCTTTCCCTTTGGACACCAAATCGTCGGCCGCGCGGTGAACAACCGTGCCGCCCGAGACCATGGAGCGAGAGCCCATGGTGCCGCCGCCACCGGGCAGGGTTTCGCTATCTTGATATAGGAGCTGCACCGCTTCAAAGGGGATGCCCAAGCGCTCGGACACCACTTGCGCAAACGTTGTTTCGTGACCCTGTCCTTGCGATTGAGTGCCCAAGTGAACACGCACCTGACCCGCCGGATCCACTTCCATGCGGGCATATTCACCCAAAGCGCCGAAAGTTTTCTCAAGGTAAACACCGATGCCCAAACCTCGGGCCATACCCCGCTCAATCGATGCGGTCCGGCGCGCCGCGAAACCGTCCCGATCAGCCAATTCCAGACCTTGCTCAAACAAACTCGCGAAATCGCCGCTATCAATCTCCACGCCGGTTGCGGTCTGATATGGCATTTGATCGGGTTGGATAAAGTTTCTACGGCGCAGAACCTCGGGCGGGATCGACATCTCCCGTGCGGCCGCATCGACCAGGCGCTCGGTCACATAGGCGGCCTCGGGCTTTCCCGCGCCGCGATACGCATCGACCGGCACGGTGTTGGTGTAGACACCGCGCACCCGCGCGTGGATGGCCGGAATAACATACGGCACGCCATGGAGCCCAGCCGCGTCGGTCGGGATAAAGGGCGCAAACAGTTGAATGTACGCGCCCATACCGGCCATTGTGGACACCCGCATGGCCAAAAACTTGCCGTCTTGATCGAGGGCAAGCTCGGCCTCGGTCACGTGATCGCGGGCTTGCGCATCGGCGAGGAAAACTTCGTTTCTTGTCGCTGTCCAATTTACCGGACGGCCCAAAAGACGCGCCGCCAGCAAAACCACGGCATGTTCGCCGTAAGGAAAAATCTTTGCGCCGAAACCGCCCCCCACATCATGGGTCATCACGCGCAGATCTTCCGGCTGAACCCCAAGCGCTGCTGTGGCGAGAGCATCGCGCAGCACGTGCCGGCCCTGGCAGCCCGCGTAGAGCGTAAATTTCTGTGCGCCCGAGTCATATTCACCAATCGCCGCACGGGGCTCAATCGCACTGGGGGCGAGCCGGTTATTGACGAGCTGTATGCGTGTCACGTGATGGGCATTGGCAAACGCTTCTTCGGTTTTAGGCGCGTCACCGACGTCCCAATCAAAAGCTAAATTTCCGGGCGCTTGCGGCCACACGACCGGCGACCCGTCCGCCAAGGCAGTGCCGGTGTCGGTGACCGATGGCAAGGCCTCGTAATCAACCCAAACAGTGTCCGCGCCATCCGCAGCCGCATCGGGAGTTTCGCCGATGACCACGGCCACCGGGTCGCCCACATGGCGAACGCGCTCCGTTGCCAGCACGGGGTGGGGTGGCACGGCCATCATGGTGCCATCCCGATTTTCAATCGGCGCAATGCAGGTCAAATTTGACCCGCTGTCGGGCGCCAGGTCCTGATAGGTAAACACGGCAAGCACTCCCGGCAACGCCAGGGCATCATCGGTCGCAACACTTTTGATGTCCGCGTGGGCATGGGGCGAGCGGACGAAACACGCGTAGGCTTCACCCGGGCGCGTCAGGTCGTTTGAGAACACCCCTTCGCCTTTCAGAAATCTTTCGTCTTCGACCCTAGGTACAGACTGTCCCACACCGTATTTCATAGTGGCACTCCCTCCCCCGTTCACTGAACGCCGATCATAGCATCATCAGGCCGGGCTTTATGATACCATCAGGAACGCTTACGCGGGATCACCTCCGGTCCCCAAGAGAGGGGAGGCAGGGCCGAAAACGATGGCTGAGAACAATGTCTGAGAACAATGTCTGAGAACAATGTCTGAGAAAAATGGCTGAAGAAACTGTAGAGAGACCAGATTATCCGTGGCTCAAGAATTATCCTGAGCATCTGGACTATTTCACCGCATTTGAAGCCAAACCCCTGTGGTCATTGTGGGATGAGGCGGTCGCTGACTTTCGCCACCGGCCACTGTTGGATTTCTACGACCGCAAATTTAGCTTTGCGCAAATTGACGATATGATCAGCCGGGCCGCGCGCGGATTTCAGGATCTGGGTGTGAAGCCGGGGGTCAAAGTTGGCCTGTTCCTGCCCAATTGTCCCCAGTTTGTGGTGTCGTTTTACGCCATCCTCAAAGCCGGCGGGACCGTGGTCAACTACAGCCCCCTGTATGCCGAGCCCGAGCTTCTACATCAGATAGAAGATTCCGAGACCGATTTTATGGTGACGCTTAACCTGGAAGTGCTCTACGGCAAAATGGCGCTCCTTTTGGACGAGAGCAGACTGCAAAAACTCATCGTCGGGACCATGCCGGAGGTTCTGCCTTTCCCCAAAAGCCTGCTGTTTCCGCTGGTCCGAAGACGCGATATTGCCCGCGTCAATGAGGATGCTGGATGCATTCCGTTTCAGCAACTTATGAACAATACCGGTGATTACACACCTGTCGACACCAAACCCGAAGATATTGCGGTTCTACAATATACGGGCGGCACCACGGGCGTGCCCAAGGGGGCCATGCTGAGCCACGGCGCCTTGTATTTGAATGTGCAACAAGGCGTCAGTTGGGCGGACGATTTTGAGTTCGGCGGGGAGCGTATACTGGCGGTGCTGCCGTTTTTTCATGTTTTTGCGCTGACCGGCATTATGAATTTGGGCATCCGCATCGGCGCTGAATTGATTGTTCATCCGCGCTTTGAAGTGGACGCGGTGCTGCGTGACATTGCCAAAAAGAAGCCCACCTTCATGAGCGGGGTGCCCACAATGTTCGCTGCTTTGAACGGTCACCCGGATTTGGACAAGTACGATTTGTCGTCACTCAAGTTTTGTCTGTCCGGCGGCGCTCCCCTGCCTGCCGAAATTAAGTCCCGGTTCGAGCGCACCTCCGGCTGCGATCTCGCCGAAGGCTACGGCCTTACGGAATGTTGCGCCGTGGCGACGCTGATGCCGTTTAAGGGCATGCAGAAAGACGGCTCTATTGGCCTGCCCGTGCCCGGCACGCGAATTGTCATTACCCACAAGGACGAACCGCATAAGGTTTTACCAGTCGGTGAAACCGGTGAAATTTGCATCGAGGGGCCGCAGCTGATGACCGGTTATTACGGCCGCGAGGAAGCCACCGCCGATGCGCTCATGGATGGGCGGCTGCATACCGGCGACGTGGGCTACACCGATGAAGACGGCTTTACGTTTATTATCGATCGCATGAAGGATCTCATTCTGGTCAGCGGCTTTAATGTGTTTCCGCGCTATGTTGAAGAAGCGATTTATAAACATCCGGCGGTTGAAGAAGCCATCGTTATCGGCATTCCAGACGACTATCGGGGGGAAAGCCCCAAAGCCTTCATCAAGTTGAAGGAAGGGAGCGAAGGATTGACAGCGGACGCCCTCCATATCTTTCTTAAAGAACGGCTCGGCAAACATGAACTGCCGTCGCAGATCGAGTTCCGGGATGAACTTCCGAAGACCCCGGTTGGCAAGTTGTCCAAAAAAGAACTGGTTGCCGAAGAAGCCGCCAAACGCGAGGCCGCGGCGCAGGCAACAAGCTAGCGCTCCCCTCCCTTCTCCTTCAAAATTTTAGACAAGGTCGTTGCGGAAAATGAAAACCGAATACACGGACATATTGTTTGAAGTCGCCGATTACGTTTGCACCATCACGATTAACCGCCCCAGGGTGCTCAATGCGTTTACCGGTCACACAATCAAAGAATTGGAAGATGCGATATTGCGCACCTACGATGACAAAAGCATTGGTGTCGTGGTTCTGACTGGCACCGGAGACCGCGCCTTCAGCGCAGGCGGCGACGTTAAGTGGGAATCTGAAGGCGGGCTCGACGCAATCGAATGGAACCTCGGCCGCTACATTGTCGAGTGCCCGAAACCGGTGATCGCACGGGTGCCGGGATACGCGATTGGCGGCGGCAACCACCTCGCCTATGTGTGCGATTTCACGATCGCCGCCGAACATGCGGTATTTGGCCAAACCGGGCCCCGTGTGGGCTCGCCGGCCAGCGGCTATCCGGTGGCCCAGTCGGCCAACATTCTGGGCCACAAACGCGCCCGCGAAATGTGGATGTTAACCCGCCAATACTCAGCGCAACAAATGTTAGAATGGGGCTTAATTAATGCCGTGGTGCCGAAGGAGAAACTCGATGAAGAAGTTGCCCAATGGTGCCGGGAATTGCTGGCCGTCAGCCCCACCTGCCTCAAGGTGCTGAAAGCTTCGTTCCGCATCCATATGGATCCGATCATGAAAGATAGGATGGCCGATATCGTCGAGCAGGTCGCACCCGGGTACCATCGGACCGGCGAACAACAAGAGGGCGCAAAGGCATTTCTCGAAAAACGCCCGCCGGACTTCAACCCTTGGCGCTGAGCCATCGTGCCTATCGAGACTGCGCGTCCACTTCCTGTTAACGCCATCGGAGTATAATTCCGCTGTTCGCGGACCGGGAGATCGGGTAGACCTTAGGGAACCCAATGTGCCCGAGTAGCGACCCGACCCTTAGCACCAGTGTATTACGGAAATTGCCCGGACCCATATGAACGTATCAACTTCAACCGCCGATCAACCCACACGGGACTGGCCGGTTATTTTGTTTATCGGTGGCGTGCATGTGATCGCCCTGTTGGCGTTTCTGCCCGCTTTTTTCAGTTGGCCCGCCGTGGCCGTTGCATTGGGCCTCCATTGGCTCACCGCCGGGGTTGGGGTCACGCTCGGCTTTCACCGGCTGATTACCCATCGCAGTTTCCGCGCCCCCAAGTGGGTAGAATATTTTTTGCTGTTTTGCGGCACTTTGGCCTGCCAGGGCCCGCTTGAGTGGGTGGCAAAACACCGCATCCACCACCAGCATTCGGACACGCCGGACGATCCCCATGACATCAATAACGGGTTCTGGTGGACCCACGTGGGATGGATCCTGCACATCTTGCCGTGCGATGAGACCATGGGAAACTACATAAAAGACATCTCCCGCGACCCGGTCTATCAATTCATCAATCGGACCATGCTGCTGTGGCAATTGCTGCTCGGCATCGTCCTTTTCCTCATCGGCGGCTGGCCGTTTGTGATTTGGGGTATCTTTGTGCGCCTGGTGGCGGTCTACCACTCAACCTGGTTCGTCAACAGCGCGACCCATCGATTTGGTTATCAGTCCCACAACGTGGGCGACCAATCGACTAACTGCTGGTGGGTTGCCTTGATCAGCTACGGCGAAGGCTGGCACAACAATCACCACGCCTTTCAGCGCTCCGCCCGCCATGGAATGCGTTGGTGGGAGGTGGATATGACCTGGATGATGATCCTGGGGTTGCGCGCGCTCGGCCTTGCCAAAGACGTGGTCGTCCCCAAAATGCAATCGGGCCAAGTCACGGGACTGACCCGTATTTAGGGCCCTATCTCAACAGCCAGAGAATAATCAGCATCAAAATCAGCGATACCGTGCGCCATACGGCCGCCGGATTGCGCTCAATGAGCGGGCGCGCCTTTAATGCCTCAAAGGCGGGATTTGGCCGGGACAGATCTTCGATAAATTCGGAGAGAACATTGTAGCGGCGGGCTGGATCTTTGTGGACCGCGCGGGCAATGGCGCCCTCAATCCACGGCGCAATATCTGGCAAGTGGTTGGAGAGCGGCGCGTAATTAAGCTTATCCACCCGCTTTGCCGACGCGAAGCCTTCACCATAGGGTAATTCGCCGGACAGCATTTCATAAGCCATGACGCCCAACGCGAATATGTCGGACCTTTCTGTCGTGCGTTGGCCGAGCACGGCTTCCGGCGCCACATACCCCACCGTTCCCAGGGGGCCCGTATTACTTACGGGTGACGCCACTTCTTCCAAACCGGCGATGCGGGTTGCGCCAAAGTCGATGATTTTGACCGTGCCGTTAGGATCGATAACAATGTTTTCGGGCTTGAGGTCCTGATGGATCATTTCCTTGCGGTGAAACGCCCGCAGACCCGCAGCGATTTGCCGAACGATGTCGCGAACGGACTCCAACGCCGGTGAAGGATGGTCATGCATCCATTGACGCAAGGTCGGACCTTGGACGTATTCAGTTACGTAATACAGGAACTGCCGGGGCCGGGCATGCGCGCGCACTTTTAGAACATGGGGGCTGTCGATGCGGTTTCCGACCCACTCTTCGCGGGTGAATAATTCAAGGTATACGGGATCGTCTTCAAAGTTAACCGACGGCGTTTTCAGCACCACGCGCTCGTTCGTTTCCTGATCCACTGCCAGGTAAATTTGGCTGCGATTGCTGGCATGAAGCGCGCGTACGATGCGATAACCGTCCAATATCATGCCTTCGGCCAAGGGCGGTGGAAACGGTAGTTCCTGGAGTTTCTGAAAGTAACTCTCGTCATCTCCCAACAGCAATTGATCTACGCGCACAATCTGGCAGGTCAAATTGTCCGGACTGTTCGCCACATAAGCGGCATCGACAATTGTGCGCGCCGCCCCCTCTAAATCGTCGCCATGGTCAGTGATGAGTTGGCGCAATTCCCGGTCAGCCAGATACTCGTGTACGCCATCGGTGGTGAACAAAAATATATCCCCAGCCTCCACCAGCACAGAGCGATAATCAATCTCGACGTTAAGGCCGATGCCGATGGCGCGGGCGAGGTAGGTTTTGCCGCCCCCTGTCCGCACCTGGTGGTCCTCGGTCAGGGGCTCCAGGTCACCGTCGCGCAGCCGGTATATACGACTGTCGCCGACGTGGAATACATGCGCCATATTGGATTTGAGGATGAGGCCGGAAAAGGTCGTGACCAGACCGTTGGCGGCGTCACGTTCCGAAATGCCTTGACCGTAAAGCCAGCGGTTGAGGGCCGACAGAACCCGATGGACCGAGGTTTTAACTGCCCAGGAATCAGGCGTTGCATAGTAGTCGGTGAGATAGCCTTTGACGCAACTTTCACTCGCCTCTTTTCCGGCCCGGCATCCGGTCATGCCGTCGGCAATGGCCATGGCAATCCCCTTAGTCCCAATCTGGGGAGCGTCCGGTATCAGCACGCCATAAGAATCTTCGTTGGATTCCTTGCGGCCGGCCGCCGAATACTGGCCGATGGTCAGCGATGGTGCATCTGAATTCATGCCAAAGCCATTATCATGTCACGTCGATCATCTGGACGGTTCCGTCGGGCAGAACTTCAGCGGTTTGCCCTTCGGGTTCATCCATCACGAGCTGAATGGCAACAACCGTGACCACTGCCGTGCCCGCGATCACCAGGAAGAAAACCTGCGGCGCAACGAATGACAAGACGGTCAAGAACACGACCGCGCCGACACTGCCATAGGCACCCACCATACCGGCAACTTGGCCGGTGAGGCGACGCTTGACCAAGGGGACCATGGCAAAAACCGCGCCTGAACCGGCTTGGACGAAAATCGAGCAGGTCATGGTTGCCGCAATCGCAAATGGCACTCCCCAATGGCTATCAATTTTGGACATGAGGAAATACCCCGCCGCCGCACCCGCCAATGATACGACAAGTGATATTTTTCGCCCGAACCGGTCACTTAGTACGCCGCCCCCTGGGCGGGCAAATAAGTTAGTGAAGGCAAAACTGCTCGCCAGCAAGCCAGCGCCCACCAGCGAAAGCCCAAAGGTGTCTTGAAAAAACAGAGGCAGCATGGACACCATCGCCAGTTCCGACCCGAAGGTGACCATGTAGGCCAAATCAAGCACCGCCACTTGCTTGAATTTGTAGCGGTGAATGTGGGGCACGGGTTCGGTGAATACCGATTTGTTGACCTCCCAAATATGAAATACCTGATACAGGTATAAGGCCGAAAGGCCGGCATAAATAAGGATCGCCACCAACTGCGACAGCATGCCGAAATTTACCGGTCCGAGCTTCCATGTGAGCAAAGCAAGCGCCATGAACAGAGGCGCCTTCATAATCATATAGAGGAAGAAGTCACGCTTGTTGGTGATCTCCATGGCGCCGGATTTGGACGGCTTGAAATAGGTCGACCCCTTGGGCGTGTCGCGCACCGACCGGTAGTAAAGACCGGCATATAGCAGCGCGACCACACCCGCGATGGCGACCGCGTATCGCCAGCCGTCTTCACCCCCCAGCAAGAGGGCGGTGGTCGGCAAAGTGATGGCGGCTGCGGCTGCCCCAAAGTTCCCCCAACCGCCATAAATGCCCTCGGCAAGACCAACTTGCTGGGCCGGAAACCATTCGCCGATCATGCGAATACCGACGACGAAACCCGCTCCGGCAAAGCCAAGCAGAAAACGCGTGATGGCCAGGGTTTCGAAATCGTTGGCCGTGGCGAACAACAAACACAGCACGCCCGAGATCGCCAGCAGCGCCGAATACATCATGCGCGGTCCAAAGCGATCGACCAGCATACCAACTATAATGCGCGCCGGAATGGTCAAGGCGACGTTGAGGATCAGAATGGTCTTCACTTCCTGATCGCTGAGCATCAACGCATCACGGATGGTCGCCATCAAGGGGGCGTGGGTAAACCAGACAAAGATACTGATGAAGAACGCGACCCAGGTGAAATGAAGGGTTCGAACGTTCGCGTCGGCTGACAGCAAATTGAGTTTGAAGAACGAAGAAGAGGCGGCAGACATAACTGATCAAAGGTCCTTCTGGTTTGGGCAGACACGAAATCAGAATCCACCCCCGTTTGATACTGCACTGCAACACGCAAACCTTGTGCCAGTTCCAGGGCTTGTTCTCACCTATCTCTTCCCATTGAAATCATTAACCTTTAGAGATTTGATTAATATTTATACAATATACTAATATGTAGAATAAATAGGCATATTAATTGTGCGTCGCACAAATAATCACCGAATTAAGGTGACTTCAACGGCTCCGCTTGAGCCGTGTTAATCTAAGCGATTGATATTACTTGTGTATTTTTCTGAGAATTTTCTGGCACGCGTTCTGCAATCACTAAGGGAGCGGGAGAGGTCTGGCATACCCGACGAAGGAGCACCCTGTGACCGAGAGACTTGTTGTAATTGGTAATGGCATGGCTGGCATGCGGACGGTGGAAGAGCTGCTCAAGCTCACCCCCGATCTTTATGACATTGCCGTGTTCGGTGCCGAACCCTATGGCAACTACAACCGCATATTGCTGTCACCGGTGCTGGCGGGCGAAAAGACCGTCGATGACATCATGCTCAATGACGAGCAATGGTACGTGGACAACAACATCCGGCTTCACAAAGGCAAACAGGTTGTCGACATCAACCGGCGCACGCGCACGGTGACCGCGTCCGACGGCACTAGCGAACCTTACGACCGATTGCTGATGGCGACCGGATCATCGCCCATTTTGCTTCCCCTGCCCGGGGCTGATCTGCACGGTGTGATCACCTTTCGTGACATCCAAGACGTGGAGCAAATGCTGGCGGTCGGGGGTCGTGGCAAAAATGCCGTGGTCATTGGTGGCGGCTTGCTCGGTCTCGAGGCGGCCAATGGATTGAACACCCAGGGCATGAATGTGTCAGTCATTCACCTGATGCCCACCCTCATGGAACGTCAATTGGACGAAACCGCCGGTGGCCTTCTTTTGAAATCACTGGAAGAACGTGGATTAGACTTTTACTTGAGCGCCGTAACCGAAGCGATTGTCGGCGACGGTCGTGTCCAAAATGTGAAGTTAAAAGATGGTCGGAAAATTCCCGCCGATATTGTAGTGATGGCGGTCGGCATCAAGCCAAATACCGACCTTGCCATAAGCGCTGGTCTCCATTGCGAGCGCGGGGTTATCACCGATGACACCATGCAAACGTTCGATCCACGCGTCTACGCCGTTGGTGAATGCGTGCAACACCGCAACAAATCCTATGGTCTGGTCGCCCCCTTGTTCGAGCAGGCCAAAGTTTGCGCCAATCATTTGGCGCAGTTGGGGCACGGTGCCTATCGAGGGTCGGTCACCTCGACCAAGCTGAAGGTGACCGGGATTGATTTGTTCTCCGCCGGCGATTTCAGTGGCGGCGGCGATACCGAAGAGGTTTTGTACGAGGATGCGGCAAACGGCGTTTACAAAAAACTCGTTCTGAAAGACGACAAAATTACCGGCGCGGTGCTTTATGGCGATGCCATCGACAGCGCCTGGTATTTCCAGTTGATACGCGAGGGCACGGACGTTTCCGACATTCGCGAGCAGTTGCTGTTCGGCAAAGCTCGGTTGGGCGATGCCGGCCACGGCGGCGAAAATGCCGCAGCCGCCATGTCCAACGACACTGAGGTTTGCGGCTGCAATGGCATTTCTAAAGGCGATATCGTCAGCGCCATTACCGACAAAAAGCTCTTCAAACTTGAGGATGTGCGTGCCCACACCAAGGCGTCGTCGTCGTGCGGGTCATGCACGGGCCTGGTCGAACAGATACTGGCGTCCACTCTGGGCGGTGACTACTCCGAGACACCGACCGAGAAACCGCTGTGCAAATGTACCGAGTTTAGCCACGACGACATTCGTAAAACCATACGTGAGCACAACTTGAAAACCATTCCCGACGCTATGGCGTTTCTGGACTGGCGCAGTGAAAACGGCTGCGCCGGTTGCCGGCCCGCACTCAATTACTACCTATTGTGCGCTTGGCCGGGCGAATACGTGGATGATCAGCAGTCGCGTTTCATTAATGAGCGCGCCCACGCCAACATTCAGAAGGATGGCACGTTTTCGGTTATTCCGCGCATGTGGGGTGGGGTCACCAGCGCCAAAGAGCTGCGCGCCATCGCAGACGTCGCCGACAAGTTCAACATCCCAACCGTTAAGATGACCGGCGGTCAGCGGATCGACCTGTTGGGCGTGACCAAGGAGAACCTTCCGGCTGTTTGGCAGGACTTGAACGCGGCAGGCCTCGTGTCCGGTCACGCTTATGGGAAGTCGCTGCGCACGGTGAAAACCTGCGTCGGCTCCGAATGGTGCCGGTTCGGTACCCAAGATTCGACCACCATGGGCATTGCGCTTGAGAAAATATCCTGGGGCACATGGACGCCACATAAGTTCAAAATGGCCGTGTCAGGCTGTCCCCGCAATTGTGCGGAAGCGACAATCAAAGACTTCGGTGTGGTCGCCGTTGAGTCCGGCTGGGAGCTTCACGTGGGCGGCAACGGCGGCGTGAAGATACGCGCAACCGATTTGCTGACCAAGGTGACGACAGAAGATGAAGTGCTCGAATATGCTGGCGCGTTTCTCCAGCTCTATCGCGAGGAAGCCCACTATCTGGAGCGCACCGCCCCATGGATTGAGCGGGTCGGTCTTGCTCACGTCAAGCAACGCGTCGTCGATGATGCCGCTGGACGCGGCAAGCTTCATGAGCGGTTTCTGTTCAGCCAGACATTCGCGCAAACCGATCCTTGGGCCGAAGAAAATCGGAACCAAGTCGAGTTTCAGCCGCTCAACGTTCAAGCACTCAAAGCGAGGATTGACGCATGAACGACTGGCTTCAAATTTGCAGCATCGATGACATTCCCCGCCTCGGCGCGCGCGTCATCAAAACCGGCAGTTGCGACGTTGCCGTCTTCCGAACGTCGGACGACCGTATTTTTGCGTTGGACGACAGCTGCCCGCACAAACAAGGACCTTTATCCCAAGGCATTGTGCATGGGGACTTTGTCACCTGCCCACTCCACAACTGGGTGATTAGCCTCAGTGACGGCAACTCGGCCGCGCCCGATGAAGGCTGCACCCGGCACTATCCGGTTCGCGTTGAGAACAAAACAGTGTTTCTCAGTCTCCATAAAACCGCCCTGATCAAAGAATCAGTTCAGGCTTAAAGGACGCGGTAACCCCACCATGCTTTTTGGACGTAAACGCAAAAATCCGATCAAGATCGCCGACAAACAGATCAAGGAGTGGAAATACACGACTTGCGGCTATTGCTCGGCCGGATGCTCAATGGAGATCGGCTTGAACGCCGAAGGCCACCCGGTTTCGTCACGAGGAGTGAGTGGCGCCGATGTCAATCGCGGCAAACTGTGCATTAAAGGCATCTTCGAGCATGAGCTGTTCACGTCTGCAGGGCGGGGCGAGCAACCGCTGATGCGGGGTCGCACGTTCGATGAGTATCAGCCCGCCGGTTGGGAGTCTGCCCTCGATCACATGGCGTCCGAGATTGGTCGCCTTCAATCCGCCCATGGCCACGATTCCTTCGCCGTGGTGTCTACCGGACAATTGCTCACAGAAGAGTTCTACACACTTGGTAAATTGGTGCGTGGGGTCATCGGCACCAACAATTACGACGGTAATACAACGCTCTGCATGGCGTCGGCGGTCTCGGGCTACAAGCGCTCGTTCGGCTCCGACGGCCCGCCCGGATGCTATGACGACTTCGAGCATACAGAGTGTCTGCTCGCTTTCGGCTCCAACCTGCCTGAGCAGCACCCGGTGATATACTGGCGCCTCAAGGAAGCGCTGGAAAAGCGCAAGTTTCCGGTGATCGTCATTGACCCTCGGGTCACCATGTTCGCGCAGTTCGCTGATATCCACCTACCGATCACCCCGGGTACCGATCTCGCGCTTTTGAACAGCTTTGCGCACGTCATTTTGGAAGAGGGCCTCGAAGATCGCGACTACCTGGACGCCTTTACCACCAAGGGCAACGACTTCGAGCGCATCTTGGAAGACTACGACCCGGTGACGGTCGCCAAGATCTGCGGTATTGACGAAGACACCATTCGCACAGTGGCGCGACTTTATGCACGCGCGGGCGCCGCCATGAGCATCTGGACCATGGGGATCAATCAAAGCACCCATGGCTCGGACGGCGTCGCCGCCATCAATAATTTGAACCTGCTCACCGGGAACGTGGGGCAACCGGGCGGCGGCGGGTTGTCGATCACCGGCCAGTGCAACGCCATGGGCACGCGCGAATGGTCGTCGTGTTCCGGTCTGCCGGGATACCGTGCGCTTGAGAATGAAGAACACCGGAATGAGGTCGCGGATTTTTGGGGCATTGACCCTAATTTTTTCCCCGCCAAACGTGGACTGACCGAGACCGATATTTTCCCGGCGATTGAAACCGGACAGATCAAGGGCCTGTGGCTGGTCGCAACCAACCCTTTGACGTCGATGCCCAACACTGACCGCATCCGGCGCACTTTGGAAAAGCTCGACTTTCTCGTGGTTCAGGACGCCTACAGCGACGTTGAGACCACCCAGTATGCCCACATGTACCTGCCGGCAGCCATGTGGTCGGAAAAAGAAGGCTGTTTCACCAACACCGAGCGCCGCATTAGTCTGGTCAACAAAATTACCGAACCCCCCGGTATTGCAAAACCCGACCATTGGATTTTCAGCGCGCTCGCGCAGCGATTCGAACAGGGCCGGAAAATCAAATTTCCCGGCAAAGCTTCTGACATTTTCGATGAGATGAAGCAGCTCTCAAAAGGCCGGTTGCTCGATATTTCGGGCCTGGATCATGACGTGATCGAGCGCGAGCGCGGCGTCCAGTGGCCATGCCCTGAAGGTGAGGCCGTCAGCGCCAACCCCCGGCGGCTCTATGCAGACGGTAAATTTCAGCATGCCGATGGCAAAGCCAAACTGATCACGCTTCCGTTTGTCGACAACAATGAAATGCCGGACACCGACTTCCCGTTCTGGCTGAACAGCGGACGGGTGGTCGAGCATTTTCATACCCGTACCAAGACCGGCAAGATCGGTAACCTGAATAAATTCAGCCCCACGCCGTATATGGAGATGAACCCGGACGCGGCGCGCGAATTGGATGTCGGGCACATGAAGTATGTGCGCCTGGTGTCGAAGCGCGGGGACGCCGTTGTGATGGTTCAGCTCACCCACCGGGTGCCCAACAACATGGTGTTTATCCCCTTTCATTTTTACGATTGCGTCAATCGTCTGACCTTGGGCCTGTTGGACCCCCATTCCCGCCAACCGGCGTTCAAACAGTGTGCGGTCCGCATCGAGCCGGTCGCACAAGACGTGGCCGCGCGCGCCAACGTTGAAGCCCGGGCGTTCTAAAGGAGCCTCTATGTTCGAAATTCGCCACGATGAACCCGAGTACGCGCTATTAAACGACCCACAAACTTGCGAGCTTAACCGCTACGGGGGCGAGATTGATCTTGTTACCTCGAACGGCTTGCCGGCGGGTCAGAGCCTGCTGATCAACGGCGATTTAGGTGTCGGCACCAGCCCCAACCGCAATAAGCAGCATGGCTTTCATTTCACCGCCGATAACTGCATTGGCTGCCACGCGTGTGAGGCCGCGTGCAGCGAGAAAAACGACCTGCCCGCGCACCTCAGTTTCCGTTCGGTCGGCTATGTGGAGGGCGGCACTTATCCGTCCTTTACCCGCATGAATATATCGATGGCGTGCAATCACTGCGACGATCCGGTGTGCCTTAAAGGTTGCCCGACCGGCGCCTACACCGAACACCCGGAATATGGCGCGGTCATTCAAGACCCGGACATATGCTTCGGCTGCGGGTACTGCACTTGGGTATGCCCTTATAACGCACCGCAACTGGACCCGGTCGCCGGTCATGTCGAAAAATGCAATATGTGCGTGGACCGCCTGGAAGTTGGCCTCAAGCCCGCGTGCGTATCCGCTTGCCTCGGCAACGCCCTCGATTTTGGCGTGATTGAGAATGTACCCGCGAACCGGGAACAGATCAAAACCCAGATCCCCGGCTTCCCTGACCCCAGCATCACCCAGCCCAACATTCGTTTCGAGCAGACCCGCAGCGTACCGAAAACGTTCACCCGCACCGACACTCAGCCGATCAAGTATAATGGTGCTACAGGGCACACGTCGGTTGTCGATCCAAAGAGAGGTCAATCTCTGCGCTGGGGCTTGCCCGGCTTAAGCTCGCGCGAGAATCCCTTGGTGTTGTTTACGCTTCTGACCCAAGCGGTTGTCGGCGCGTTCCTCATTTATTTGCTTATGCCGTGGCTGGCGCCGTTGACGGGATTGCCGGCGCTCGCCCTTTTGCAAACGCCGGGAATTGCGCTCGCGTTGCTGATCACCCTGGCGCTCCTGCAAGCGGGCGCTCTGTTCATCTCCACGCAGCATCTGGGCAAACCGCTCCGTTTTTACCGGGGCTTCAACAACCTGCGTCATTCACCGCTCAGCCGGGAAGCCCTGGCGATCGCGGTATTTTTTGCCGGAGTGTCAGGCTGCGCGGCACTTTTGTTGATCTCGATGGTCGATATTCTGCCAGTACAGGTGACACACTTTGCTGAGCTGGTACGCCCCGCCGCCGGTTGGATCACTGCTGCGGCCGGCCTCATCGGGCTTTATTTCATGCATTCGATTTACCGCATTAAGGCCCGGCCCTTTTGGAACCACTGGCAGACCCTGACCGCGTTTTTTGGAACTATGCTCACATTAGGTGCGGTCACTGTGGGTGTCGTGGCAGGGGCTGTCATCCTTTTAACCGGTGAAACACCAGGTTCGTTGGGTGCTGTCCTCACTGGTGTGATGGCCGTGGGTCTCTGCTTGGAAGGACTGGGCCTCATCTTCCACGCCCGCGACTTGGTCGACAGGGGCGGTGAAGGCGCCGCCGCGCATTATCTGCAAAGCACGGTTTATGGAAAAACCTATTGGGCGCGCAACACGGCGATCGCGGGCACTATCGCTTTGAGCGTAGCGCTTGCTACAGCTGGATCCATAGGCTGGCTCGGATTGATGGCTTGGGCCGGACTGGCAGTGATTGCGTTCGTGATTTGCACCGTCGGTCGCTTGTTGTTCTACGTGGTGGTCATCCCAACCACGATGCCGGGTGCATTCTTTTGGAAAAATCCGGGCTTTGAGGAGCACGCGCGCGAAACCGGCTTGGCCGCCATGCCCCAGGTTGGCGTTCCTCTGGAAGGGCACTAAATAAGAAGCACGCAAAATTGGCCGATAATTCGATATCAAACGTTATGATACCCTCGGATGACTTAATGACGGGGGGATACGATGCCGGACTTGCCAAAAGAAGGCGACCGGGAATCTGAAGAAGGGGTTATTTCCGAGGCGGATTTGACCCGCCTGATCAATGGCCATGACAAGTGGCTCCTGTCTGATGGCCGCGAAGGCGCGCAGTTTGATTTGCCGGGCGCAAATTTGAAGTACGGCGGTTTGTTCGCTGCAGATATGCGCCGGGCGAATCTACCGGACGCTGAATTGTTCAACGCCAATCTTCGCGACTGCAACCTCGCCCAGTCAAATCTTGCGGGCGCCAACCTCGAGGGCGCCAACATGGTCAATGCGAACCTGGAGGATGCAAACCTCGAAGGCGCCGATCTCGACAAGGCCGTCAGCCCCGGGGTCAACATTACAAACACTATTCTCACCAACGCCAGCTTACGCAGCACCAATTTCCTGGGCGCCCAGTTTTTCCGCGCACAACTGACGGGGGCCGACCTCACCGACGCCAACCTGGCGGGCGGCGTTGCGCGTGAATGCACACTGGATACGGTGAACTTCACCGACGCAAAACTCATGCTGGTCGATTTTACCGGCAGCAGCCTGAAGGGCGCGAATTTCACCGCTGCCGTGCTGTTTGGCGCGACCTTCGATAAGGCCGACCTGTCGGATGCCGACTTAAGCTCGGCATTGGGCGTCACCCAGGATCAACTCGACAGCGCTTACGGAAACAGCGGCACGCGGTTACCCGAAGCATTTGCCGACTATGCAATGACGAAAAGGCCTGTCGATTAGGGTGAGGACCCCCCTATTTGGGCGGGTTTTTAGCCGCTTCGGCTTGGGCTATTTTCTGAATTTGCGCGCTCTCAAGCTCGATCATCCGCTCAACCACCTCCAACCGGTCTTTCATTTGTTCAACCGGACCCAACAAGGCGGCATAGCGCACCAAAATAGACGCCAAAGCTTCCACAACCAGAAGGGGGTCATGCTTGTTGTCTTCGAGAAATTGATTGGTGTGGCGGAACAGTTTTTCCACCATATCTTGCTTTCCGGCCAGAATTGGGTCGATTTCTGAGCCCATGTCCTCTTCTGAACTGGCTTTGCCGGCTCTTTTCGTCGCGGATTTGTTGGTGCTAGCCTTCGATTTCTCTCGTTTTTTTGAAGTCGACTTCTTAGCCATAATCCTCTTCTACACTTGCGTCACAGAGCGTGAACCATATACCGTACAGTTAAATGGCGAACATTTGGCGTAAAGTGAAATGCCGCTGGGAAATTCATACGTAAATGACGACACCCAATGGGGTAACAACCGCCGAAATCCCTGTTCGGAACCGAAGCGCTAGCAAGCCAAGCGGAGAGCATTAAAATGTCTGGAAATCTCACTCTTTCCAAAATCGTTAAACAAAAGAGCATCAGCATCACCGAAGCGACAAGACGTATTGCCGACTTGGGCTGGGCGCCAACGTATTTTGAAGAGATCCTAAAATACCCGACCGACTATAAAGTCGAGAAAGCGCCCAAGGACCCCATGAAACAAGTCCTGCGGTCCTACTTCCCCATGCAGGAAGAAAAAGACAACCGGGTATATGGGGCGCTTGATGCCGCATTGCGTGGCGACATGTTTAGGAACGTGGAACCGCGCTGGATCGAGTGGCAAAAGTTGTTTTTGGCGATCATTCCTTTCCCGGAGATTTCCGCCGCCCGCTCCATGGCGATCCAATCCCAAATCGCACCCGGCGAAGATTTGCGTACCGGCTTTACCATGCAAATGATCGACGAGTTCAGGCATTCGACGATCCAGATGAACTTGAAGAAGTGGTACATGGAAAACTATGTCGATCCCGCCGGGTTCGACATCACCGAAGCCGCCTTCGGCAAGTGCTATGCGACCACCATCGGACGCCAATTCGGCGAGGGTTTTATCACCGGTGACGCGGTCACGTCGACCAACGTATACCTTCAAGTGGTGGCCGAAACCGGGTTTACCAACACGCTCTTTGTCGCCATGCCATCCGAAGCCGCGCGCAATGGCGACTACGCCTTGCCGACAGTGTTTCTGTCGGTTCAATCGGATGAATCGCGGCACATCGGCAATGGGCACTCGTTTTTGATGTCGATCGTGAAAGAGCCGGAAAATCTCGACCTGCTGGAGCGGGATTTGCGGTACGCGTTTTGGCAGAACCACGCCATCGTCGATGCGGCCATCGGCACCATCATCGAATACGGCACCAAGGACCGGGACAAAAACAAAGAGTCCTATGCTGAACTTTGGCACCGCTGGATTTATGACGATTACTATCGCACCTATTTGCTGCCGCTCGAAAAATACGGGGTCAAGATTCATCACGACGATGTTGAAGCAGCTTGGGATCGGATCGTTAAGAAAAATTACGTCCATAAAGTGGCGCAGTTTTTCTCGGTCGGGTGGCCGGTCGCCTTTTGGCGCATCGACGGTATGGTTGACGAGGACTTTGAATGGTTCGAGGCCAAATATCCGGGCTGGTACAACGAGTTTGGTCAGTACTGGGAGAACTACGAAAAAGCCAGTTTGCCCAACCAGCCGCCGCTCTTGTATTTGGACCAAGGTTACATTTATCCGCACCGGTGTTGGAGCTGCAATGTCCCGGCTTTGATCCGCGAGGACTTCTGCGTCGATGAAGTCGAAGGTGAGTTGTACACCTACTGCTCCGAGACCTGCCGGTGGACTCATAAGGTCGCCTTCGCGGCCGAATATAACGGCAGAGCCACCCCCGCCATGGGTCGGTTCAGCGGCCGCCGCCAATGGGAAGAGTGCTACCACGGGTGGGACCTGGCAGACGTGATTAAGGACCTTGGGTTTGTGCGTTCCGACGGCAAGACCGTCATCCAACAACCGCATTTGCATATGGAAGACGATAAAATGTGGAAGCTGGAGCATTTCAAGGGCCTGGAGTTGCGCAGTCCACTTATGGATCTGCGGGCGATGTCCCCTGAAGAACGTGAAAAGCATATTGCGGAATACCGCGCCGGCTTCACCATTAAGCCAATCTAAGGGCCACAGGCAAAGAACAATCGCTGCCTGTGGGCATTGAACGTTCGTAACCATGCAGGTTTTGGTTCGCCTGCTGCGGTGGCCGGACTGCAAAAGAGTTTTCTGCTTATGACATATTCGGTTCGCTTAGAGCCCATCGGCGTGGACATGGAAGTTGAGGAGGACGAGACCGTTCTTCAAGCTGCCTTCCGTCAGGGCATCACCTTGATGCACGGCTGCAAGGAAGGTCAGTGCTCGTCATGCAAATCGGTGTTGCTGGATGGCGATGCCGAACACGAGGACTTCTCAACGTTTGCTTTGTCCGAGGCGGAGCAGGAGGAAGATAAGGTTTTATTATGCCGCCTGTTTGCTTACAGCGATCTGGAAATCGAGTTGCTGAATTATGATGAAGAGCTCTTGTCCAATTGGATACCGGCGAAGAAAGTTACGGGCAAAGTGTCCGCCATAGAAGACCTGACTCACGACATCCGGAAGTTTGACATCGAGTTGGATGAGGCGATGGAATTTCGTGCGGGCCAGTACGCCGACATCACTATTCCGGGGTCCGGCGTCACCCGCTCTTATTCCATGGCCAACCCGCCGAGCGAGAAGAACACGCTGTCTTTCATCATCAAATTATATCCGGACGGAGCGTTTTCCGGCTTGCTCGCCGGTCAGGTGAAGATTGGCGACGCAATGGAGGTCGAAGGGCCTTTCGGCACCAGCTTTCGCAATCAAAATCATGAGGGGCCGACGTTATTGGTCGGTGGCGGATCCGGCATGGCGCCCCTGTGGTCCATATTGAACGATCTGGCTGAAAACGGCGACAGCAACCCCATTCGGCTTTATTACGGCGCGCGCGCGAAGAAGGACTTATTCTACACAGACGAAATTGCCGCAATTGCCAAAAAACTCACTGATTTTGAGTTTATTCCAGCACTCTCGGACATGGATTCAGGCGATGAATGGGATGGTGCAACCGGTTTCATCCATGAGCTTGTCGAGCGTGCATACACGGACACAGGAATCGGCAATACATTAGAAGCCTACGCCTGCGGGCCGCCGCCGATGGTTGATGCGGTGCTGCCGGTTTTCCAGAAGATCAGCATCGACGCGGACAACATTCATTTGGACAAATTCACACCGGCGACAAGTTAAGTCCGGCACAATACTAAGCCCGGACAGAGTTTTCCCGGGCCATCGTAAAGAGGGGAGCCATGGCACAATCTGCACAAAAATCCGGTGCCGCCGGAAGCAGCACGTTTTCGGGATCGGATAGCCGCCGCTACAATTACTTCGAAGCCGCCGGCCGCCGGGCCACGGTATACGAAGACGTCACCGTTGACGTCCAGCCAGATCCCCGCCGCCACCTGTTGCAGGGCTGGATCATGTCATTCGCCGATGGCACGCCCTCCTACAGTGAAGACGCAACCGTCATTAAGTGTTCGGATTGGCATGTGTACCGTGCGCCGGATCAAGAATGGGAACGGACCCATTTCCAGCGCCAAAGCCATATCGAAAACACCATCAAAATGGTTGTCGACAATGCCCGAGCAGCCGGAGCACCGGATCGCTTCGACAAAAATTGGGTGTCGGTCCTTGAAAATCATTTGGGCGCTTTGAAGCATGCGGAGTTTGGCATCGGCATTGCGCTTACCAAGGCGCAGCGGGATGGCGTGACGCAAATGGTAAACAACACCATGCTCACCAATTCTTCTTACAAGTATCGCCTTGCCCAAGACATCACCCTTTATTTGGGCGACATCGGCCTGGACATAGATATTGACGGTGACGCCGGCAAAAAAACCTGGCTTGAAGACGAAGCCTGGCAAGGGGTCAGAAAAGCGGTCGAAGCCATCATGGCGGCAACCGACTATATCGAGGTCTATTTCGCCGTAAATGTTGTTTATGAAGCCTTGGTCGGCGAACTGTTCCGCAGCGGCTTCATCATGCGCGCCGGTGCGGCACACAATGACTATGTGACCCCGGCGGTCGTTTCGGCCGCAGAAAGTGACTATCAGCGTAATTTAGCGAACACCGTCTCCCTGCTGTCCATGCTGAATGGCGATGCCGAGCACGGAGACGCCAACAAAGCGATCATGCAGGGGTGGCTCAAAACACACCTGCCCTTATGCACTGGGGCCGCGGAGCAGTTGCAAGCTGTATGGGGCATTGAAGACAATGACGATCTGGACTTCGGCAGTGTTTTTGCCGACGCAAAGGACAAGTTTAGGAGTATTTTGTCGGCAATCGACGTCAATTTGCCGGAAGGGACATCGCTATGAGCACCCAAACATTTAAGGACTTGAAGCGCGAAGACACGGTGTCGCACAAATGCGGTGTCACCATGAACGAGAGTGTCGACTCGCGAGTCATCGCCGAAGTTATGCAGGAAAAGCCCGGGGTCGAAGTGCTCTATTATCCGGCCATGATCCGCATCGACACCGAAGGCAAACTGACCTTCGATATGGAGGAAATAAGCGAAGCGCTGGGGCGTGAATTTACTCCCTACGATTTCGAAGTTGTCATGTCCACTCACTACGGCCGCATGGTCATGATTGATGAGAACACTGTGGTGCTGTTTGGCAATATGGAAGAAGCCCTCCAGTACGAAGAATAATAGCAATTTAGCCCACGCAACGGATTGGACGGTTGCCTGCCCCAAGGCACGGGCAGGGCAAGCATTTGTGTCGGACCGCGTAACGGCGAAGTCAAAGGGAGATGATGTATGCCGAAAATGATGGTCTTCGACAAAGAGGCGCGCGCCGCATTGAGTCGGGGGGTCAATCTGTTGACCCGGGCGGTCCAGTCGACACTTGGCCCCACGGGCGGCAATGCCATCATCGATGTTCCTATCGGTACCCCGATCATTTCGCGGGATGGGGTCAGCATCGCGGCTGAGATCGAACTTGAAGACCGTTTCGAAAACATGGGGGCGCAAGTTGTTCGCGAGGTCTCCAAGCGCACTAACGAGGTTGCGGGGGACGGGACGACCACTGCAACCGTGCTCGCTAATGCCTTAATACAGGAAGGATTTAAGTCGCTAAATGGCGACGTATCGGCCATTGACCTTGTCGACGGCATGAATGCAACAGTCGTAAAAGTTGTTGAAACTCTCAAACAATCAGCAACGCCGATCGCGCACATCGAAGGCGCGGCGGCGGCGGTCGCCATTATTGCGGCCAACGATGAGACCACCGGGCTGCTGGTCGCCGAAGCCTTGGAGAAAGTGGGTCCAACCGGCATTGTGACGGTGGATACCGGGCTCACTGTTGACACCACCTTGGATGTGGTCGAGGGAGCGTCCTACGAACGTGGCTATGTATCCCACCACATGGTCAATGACGTCGAATCCATGCAAACCCATTTGGAAGATCCGCTGCTTCTGCTAACCGACATTGGCTTGAGCACCGCCGACGAAGTCCAAGGCCTACGGGCATTGATGGCTGAGGCCGGGAAACCCCTCCTGGTGATCGCCGAAGAATATTCGGCGGAAGCCGTTGCCGCTTTACTTGAGGACAATGCGGGACCTGCCATTGTCGCCGTCCATCCGCCTGAATACGGCAAATGGCGGCAAGCCATGATGGAGGACATCGCCATCATGACCGGGGGGCGGGTATTTGTGAAAGATCTGGGCGGTCACTTTAGGGATGCCACCCTCGCCGATTTGGGATCGGCCAAGCGGATCAAGGTGTCCGCCGATTCAACCGTTGTTTCGGGCGGCGGTGGGGAGGCAGATCGGATAAAGAGCCGGGTTGCGCAAATTCGCCGCCAATTGGCATTGAACGAAGTGCCCATCGAAGAAGACAAGCTCAAAGAACGGTTGGCGAAAATGTCCGGGGGGATCGCCGTCATCCACGCGGGTGGCGCGACCCCGGTCGAGCAAAAACGCCGCGTGCAATTGATCGAAGACGCGTTGAACGCGACGCGCGCGGCCCTGGAAGAGGGTGTCGTGCCAGGCGGGGGTACGGCACTTGTGCGCGCGCTGCCGGCTGTCGACCAGGTCATTGCCGATTTGTCCGGTGGGGTTAAGGAAGGCGGTGAAGTCGTGCGCCGCGCGCTCACCTATCCGCTTGCCTGCATCGCTAAAAACAGTGGCATTGATCCCGCAAATGTGGTTGAAAAAGTAATCGCGGCGGCGCCGGGAGTTGGCTACAACGCGCGGACGGGAGAGCTGGTCGATATGATTGACGCGGGCGTCATTGACCCGGTTAAAGTGACATATACTGCTCTCCTCAATGCCGTTTCCGTGGCCGCCTTGATTTTAAACGCGCAAACCTTGATCGCCGATGTTTCCGAGGACGAAGACCCGACCGCCGGACGAGCCCGGGGCGGCGGGGCGGAAAAATATGGGATGAATTAGTCCCGATTAAGTGAACGGAACCTATGATCAGTTGGCTTAAATCTTCCCTTTCGCGGCGTGCCTTGTTAGGCACTGTACTGGCTGCCGGGCCGGGATCGATGGCTTTTGCCAAAACCGACTACGACGGCGAGATGTCCACGTCGGGCGAAGTTAATAACGCGTGCAACGGGTTCGATCCCTACGACATGCTGACCGATTGGGACACCGGCTCGGTGAGCCGCCGGTCGGATGGCAAAACCGTGCGTGATTTCGTTATCACCGCCGAGGATCGGGAGATCGAAATTGCCCCCAATCTGATGTTTCCCGCGTGGACATACAATGGCCGCGTGCCCGGTCCGACCCTGCGCGTGACGGAGGGCGATATTGTGCGCATTCAATTTGAAAACCGCGGGTCGCACGATCACAACCTGCACTTTCACGGTATTCATTCATCCCAGATGGATGGACTGCCGGGGGCCGGTGAAGTCTTGCCGGGCGAGAGCTTTCTCTATGAGTTTGAAGCCCTGCCCTTTGGCTGCCATTTGTATCACTGCCATGCCAATCCGCTCCGCCGCCATATTCATAAAGGCTTGTACGGGGCGTTTATCATTGACCCGGATCCGGCGCGGCACCCCGAACAGCGGGACGAAGCCCGGGCGCGCCTGCTCGGCACCGACACCAACGCCGAGTGGCAGGAATTGCTGATGGTGATGAACGGCTTTGATGTCAATTTCGATGAGGAAAACGAAGTTTATGCAGTGAATTCAATCGCGCACGCGTTTGCCAAGCGCCCGATTAAAATCGACCGGCAGCGCCCGGTGCGCATTTACCTGATTAATGTGACCGAGTTTGACCCCATCAATTCGTTTCACCTGCATGCCAATTTTTTCCAATATTATGACCACGGCACGACCCTCAAACCGACGTCAACAACCATCGATACGGTCATGCAATGCCAGGGTCAACGCGGTATTCTCGAGTTCACTTTCAAAGATCATGAACCCGGTATGTACATGTTCCATGCCCATCAGACAGAATTTGCCGAGCTTGGCTGGACCGGCTTTTTCGAGGTGTCGTAATTCGCAAAATTTGGCCATACGGGCTTCTACCGGTCGCCGCCGCGGCGCTGTTCATCGGTGTCTTTTCGCTGATTGATCCGGTGTTCAACCTCGGGGTCAGTCCGCCACCGGCCGAAAATCTGACCATCGAACGGCTGCAAGTCACCGACCATGGTTTCATTGCCGACATTCGTGCCGATAGCACGGAGCCTATGTTGATCGCCCAGGTAACCGTGGACGGCGCTTATTGGGTGTTTACCCAAGCGCCGCCAGGCCCATTGGCGCGCATGGAGACCACCACCATCACTGTTGATTTTCCCTGGGTCGCCGGTGAAGTTCATCACTTGCAACTGGTTACCAGTGTCGGCTCGACTTTCGATCACACCATCGATGTGGCGTTGCTCACCCCGCATTTTACCGGTGCGCTGCTTGCCGAATATGCTCTGATTGGGGTTCTTGTTGGCCTGGTGCCGATCGCCTTGGGAATGCTGTTTTTCCCCGCCATCCGCGCGCTACCGTCACAAGGTCTTGAGTTTATTCTCGCGGTGACCATTGGGCTCCTCGGGTATTTGTTCATCAACATGATTTTGGAAGGCCTCGAGTTCGCCGAAGATGCCAGCCAAATGTTTGGTGGCGCGACACTGGTGTTCATCCCCATGACGTTGACCGCGCTAGCCTTGACGGCGGTCGGCCGCCGCTCGCATCAGCCGCGGGGCGGACTTCAGGTCGCGCTTTTCACCGCCCTCGGCATCGGCATGCATAATTTTGGCGAAGGATTGACGATTGGCGCGGCGTTCGCCGTCAACAAGGTCTCCTTGGGCGCCTTCCTGATCGTCGGCTTTGCCCTCCACAACACCACCGAAGGGGTTGGCGTGGTCGCGCCTTTGGTCAAAGAAAAGGTGGAACTTCCGCTCTTCGTCGGTCTGGCTTTGCTGGCTGGGTTACCGGTTGTGCCGGGAATATGGATTGGCGCCTTGGCGTTTTCCCCTCACTGGGCAGCTGTATTTTTCGGCGTAGGCGCGGGCGCTGTGGTGCAGGTGATTGTTGAAATACATCGGTTTTTGAAGTCGCGTCGGGGCGAAGGGGAGCACAGTGCAGACATAAGTGGGACATCTGTGGCAGGGTACTGCACTGGAGCCGCCATCATGTTTGGCACCGCCTTATTGATAGCCATTTGATTGCGGGCCAGCCTTTGTTAAAGGCCTAGTCGAGGGAGACAAAAATGAGCAAATCGGGTTTTAACCGCCGCCAGTTTTTGGAAACCAGTGGACGAACCGTCGTCGGCGGTGTCGCAACAACGTCTGTCGCCGCCATGATCGCGCCTGGTGGCGCCTGGGCAGCCGGCTTGACCACGCTCGACGAGCCCACCGCAGATGTGTTGCTGCGCGTTTGCCGGGTCATGTTTCCCCACGACAAACTGGGGGATGATCCTTACCGGACCTGTGTCGGCGGGTTAGATATGAAAGCCGCCAAGGACGACGCGCTGGCAAAACAAATGAAAGACGGCGCCGCCGCATTGGATAACGGCGGAAGAAAATTTCTCAAGAAAGATGAAGCAGCGCAGGTAAAAGCCCTCACCGCCATCGAAGACACGCCATTTTTCAAAACCATTCACGGCCACGTGATTGTCGCTCTCTACAACAATCCCAAGGTTTGGGGTCACTTTGGCTATGAAGGGCCATCCTTCCCACTCGGCGGATATCTGGAACGCGGTTTTGACGACATCGACTGGTTACCCGAAGTTTAATCACCGAAGCGGGGGAAGGAATAAGAATGACCAAATTTAATCTGAACGACGACAATGTGGTGGTTGTCATCGGCTCCGGCGCGGGCGGCGGGACACTGGCGAACGAGTTGGCCCAAAAGGGCGTCAAAGTGGTGTGCCTGGAGGCCGGCGCGCGTCTGGATTACACCGAAGATTTCTCCAACGACGAATACGGCATGTTCGGCAAAATCTCCTGGCTCGACAAACGCACAACGTCGGGCGATTGGCAGGTGGCCAAGGATTTTCCCGGCCTGCCCGCATGGATATGCAAGACCGTTGGCGGCACCACGGTCCATTGGGCCGGCGCAAGCTTGCGCTTGCAAGAGCATGAATTGCGGGCGCTGTCCCATTATGGCGCGATCGACGGCGCCAACCTTCTCGATTGGCCGATTACATTATCGGATCTGGAGCCCTACTACGCCAAGGCCGAAGACAAGTTGGGTGTGACCCGCACCAATGGTATTCCCGGGCTGCCCGGATGCAATAACTACAAAGTAATGGAAGCGGGGGCCAAAAAACTCGGCTACCAAAACGTCCACTCCGGCCGCATGGCGATCAATTCCGAGCCCCGCGACGGGCGCACGTCGTGCCGCCAATTGGGCTTTTGCTTTCAAGGCTGCCGCATGGGCGCCAAATGGTCGACCCTCTACACCGAGATCCCCGCCGCCGAAGAAACTGGCAATTTTGAAATTCGGCCGCTATCCCACGTGCTCAAGATTGAGCACAACGACGCGGGTAAAGTGACCGGGGTAATCTACGCCGACAAAGACGGCAATCACCAACGTCAAAGCGCGCGCGTGGTCTGCGTCGCCGGCAACTCCATTGAAAGTCCGCGCCTGTTGCTGAACTCGGCCTCAAACCGGTTCCCGGACGGCCTCGCCAATACCTCCGGCCAGGTGGGCCGCAACTACATGCGTCACATGACGGCGTCCGTTTACAGCGTTTTCGACAATCCGGTGAACATGTATCGCGGCACTACCATGGCCGGCATTGTGTCCGACGAATCCCGTCACGACCCGAGCCGTGGGTTCTCAGGCGGATATGAGATCGAAACCATCGCTATGGGGGTTCCGTTCTTGGCGGCCTTCCTGCTGCCCGGGACTTGGGGCCGGGATTTCACGTCGGTGATGGACGCCTACGATCACATTGCCGGTATGTGGATTGTCGGCGAGGACATGCCCCAGGAGAGCAACGCAGTTACCTTACACGCGGCGGAGAAAGATCAGTACGGTCAGCCGGTCCCGAACGTGCACTATGATGATCATCAGAATGATCTGGCCATGCGCCGCCACGGCCTCGACGCGGGCGCGCGCATCCACGAAGCGGTGGGGGCCAACAAGGTCATCGAAACCCCACCCTATCCATCGACCCACAATCTAGGCACCAATCGGATGAGCGCCAACGCCATGGATGGGGTGGTCAACAAATGGGGGCAAACCCACGACATTAATAATCTGTTCGTCTCCGACGGCAGCCAGTTTACCACCAGCGCCAGCGAAAACCCGACCCTGACGATTGTGACTTTGGCCATCCGCCAGGCCGACTATATCGCCGAGCAATTGGGCAAGGGCAACATCTAGTCAAATCAAGAGCAGGGGCCAAAGAAGAGGGCCGGTTAGGTTTTCCTCCGACCAGCCCGCGCTACGACTTTCAGCGAATACGAACTATACCTTCGAAGCTATTTCCGGGCCCGAATGTTTGCGCATCACCGCCGCCCTGTTGCACATGTCGATCTTTTTTGATCCGCAGTGTTGCTCCCGGCCGAATTGCTCCCAGACCGAATTAATCACCGTCATATTTGGTGGGTGACTTAAAGGAGGTGTAGGACAATGCGGTGTATCGGTATTTGCATTATTGTGACCCTGCTGAGCCTTAGCCAAATCGATCCGGTAACGGCGCAGAGGTCAGGGTTGGCGTTCAAGGTGTAGGGCACTCCCAACTATGCGGGGCTCGCGCTGGGGTTCGTTCCCGACTATTTTGGCTCCAATGACTACACAATGGGGGTCGCCCCTTACGGTCGGTTGCGTTTATGGAATAGTCATCGCTACATTCGCCTCAATGCCAATGACCTCTCGGTCAATTTGCTCGACCAACGCACATGGCAATTGGGGCCACTTCTGTCCTACCGGATGGGCCGCAACGACGTGGACGACGATGTCGTTGAGCGCATGCGCAAGATTGATAATAGTGTTGAAGCCGGCCTGACCGGCAGCTGGTCCTGGATTGATCCCCGTTACGCTCAGCATCGCTTCAATTTGTCGGTCGACTTTTTGCACGACGTTTCGTCGGAGCACGAAGGTTTTGTGGTTAACACCATGGCCAGGTACTGGCGGCCGGTTTCCCGGCGGCTGGTTTATTCACTTGGGCTGGGCACCACCTTCGCAAGCGACAATTTAAATTCAACTTTTTTCGGGGTGAATGCGACGGATTCGGCGGCGAGCCGTTTGCCGGGCTTCACCGCCGAAGGTGGGATCAGGGATATTCGGGTGCCACCCGCCGTTGTGTGGTCCATGAGCAAGACATTGCACTTTGCGGCGGGGCTGGTTTACGGCCGTCTGCTCGGTGACGCCGCCGACAGCCCGGTTGTCGATATGCGCGGTTCTAAAAATCGATTTGTCACGGGCGAGGGTCTTGTCCGCACCTGGTGATCCTCGCCTTGGACACGTGCCCTGAACACTCTCCTTGGACATGCGCCACAGTGGCCATAGAAACTCTTCCTCCCCTAAATCCATCATTTGCCGGTTGCCTTTTTTGAGTCATTCACATATATTACGTGAATATTCATGTAATGGTAATGGATGCACATTGTGGCGACGCAATCCCACGAAAACCTGCAGGCAGGGGAAGCCGATCCCGCCCTTGACGCCATATTTGCCTGTCGCTTTGTAAACGTTAGTGAAGGAATCCGGGTCGCCGTCAAAGATGTGATCGATATCGCCGGGGTGCCGACAAAGGCCGGCAGCCGAGCGCTTGAAGATGCCGCACCGGCACGCAAAGACGCGGCGGTTGTCGCGCAAATCCGCAAATCCGACTGTCGCCTTGTGGGCAAAACCCAATTACACGAGCTCGCCTATGGGGTCACCGGGCTGAACGGCTGGACCGGCACCCCGGTCAATCCGGCTTATCCCACTCTCATTCCGGGCGGCTCTTCCAGCGGCTCGGCGGTGGCGGTGGCCATGGGTCTTTGTGACTTCGCCCTCGGAACGGATACCGGCGGCTCGGTGCGCGTGCCTGCCGCCTGCTGTGGCATCTTCGGTCTCAAAACAACCTTCGGTCGAATCAGTCGCAGGGGCCTCACTCCGGCGCGCTCAAGCCTCGATTGTGTCGGGCCGCTCGCCAGTACGCCCACCTTGCTCGACACCGCCATGGCCGCCATGGACCCGTCCTGGGGGCCTTTGCCCCCGGTAAAAAGCGCACACATCGGTCTGATTGAAGCCGACGCTGAAGCCGATATTTTGGCGGCCGTTACCGGTGCGGCGCGTTTGCTCGATCCCGACGTGGCCCCACTGAAGTTGGTGGGCATGAAAGCGGCTAATGATGCTGGCTTGACCATCATCGCGCGTGAAACCTATGCCGCGTTCTCAGCCCTGCTCGGCACCGGCAAGGTCGGTGCGGATGTTGCCGGGCGGCTGGCCCGCGCGAAAGACATCACTGATCAAATGCTTGCTGACGCCGAAGCCGTCCGCGCCACGTTCACCCTAGCGGTTGATCGGGCGCTCGAGAGCGTCGATGCGCTGGTGCTGCCCACCTTGCCGATTTTCCCGCCCTGGGTTGCAGACGCCAACAACCTGATCGCCGCCTTGAACATTACAGCCCTTGTTCGGCCGTTTAATTTATCCGGACACCCGGCGGTTTCGATCCCGCTCGATCCCATCAATCGCCGTCCATGCAGCTTGCAATTGGTCGGCCGCAAAGGCGATGACGAGCGCCTGGTCGCCCTCGCCGCGGAATATTTACGCCGATCAGAAAAAAACCCAGACAGATGTTGAAGGAGACTTTCCATGCTGGCGGATGACAAAATTGAAAGTTTGGGCGCGACCGGCACATTCGATGCCGGTGATTTCGATGAAGATCGATTTGCCGCGTTGTTGGTGGATGTCAAATCCCGCCGCGATGAATTTTACCATCAGCGGCACGTGAGCAAAGACGTGATCGAGACGTTGCAAAGCCTCGGACTGTATCGCGCCTTTGTGCCGGAACAATTTGGCGGCTCGGGCATGCATGGCTCAGACTTTCTGCGCTTGATCGAACGCATATCGGAAATCGATGGCTCCACCGGCTGGGTCGCAAGCTTTGCCTTCGCCACCAAGTACCTCTCGTCGTTACCCGCGGCGACCCTGGCTACTGTCTATGCCGACAATCCGGACGTGGTGTTTGCCGGCGCGATCTATCCGCCGCAACCCGCACAAAAAGTCGACGGCGGATACAGGGTCAGCGGCCGCTGGACATTTGGCAGTGGTTGCCTGGGCGCTTCGCTCTTGGGGGTCGGGATAAGTGTTGACGGCGCAAATAGCGGCCTACCCATGATGGCGGTCATGCCCGCCGGCCAAGTCACCATCGTCGAAATCTGGGACACCATCGGCATGACTGGTACCGGCAGCCACGATTTTGTCCTTGAAGATGTGTTCGTGCCCGAGGACTGGGTGCTGGCACGCGGGGCTGAACCCACCATCAGTACACCGGCCTATCGCTACCCGACCCTGGCCATGTCCGCGCAAGTTTTGGCGATTTGCGGTTTGGGGGTTGCGCGCGCAGCGCTCGATCACGTGATATCGATTGCCGACAAATCGAAGTCAATCACCGGCGCGCCGACTTTGGGCGACCGCCCCAACGTTCAACTTCACTTGGGTGAATCCGAAGCCAAATGGCAAGCTGCGCGGATCTGGTTTTACGACCTCACCGACAAAGCCTGGGATGTGGCAGTGGCGGGACGGGAGCCATCGCGGCAGGAGACCATGCAATTGCGGCTGGCGGCATCACACGCTGCCCGCGTCGGCGCCGAAGTCACACGCGCGTGTTTTGAGATGACCGGGACCATGGGCATATTCAACAGCAATCCGCTGTCACGCCATATGACCGACGCCATGGTGACGGCACAGCATGCGTTTTTGACCGAGGGCACCTTCATCAATGCGGGCAAGGTGCTCATCGGACACCCGCCGATCACCGGATATGCCTAAAAGCAACCGCTTATCAACCCAAACTCAACCCCATCTCAGCCTCATAGGTACCCAAATGTCAGACCAACCGGACAAAATTCGCACCCTGTTTTGCGTGACCGTCAATCAAACATTTTTCGACCTGCCGTGGTCGGACATCGGTGAAGTTTGGGCAGTGTTCGGCCAGATGATGGCGGGCATCAAAGCCATGGACGGCGTGGACGTCTTGGGCACGCTCGACGATGATCAGACCATGGTTGGCGCATCCTCAAACGGCTTTCCGTTCACCGCTTACATTCTCGCCGACATGCCGGATCGCGACGCGGTCACCGCCGCCTGCAATCTGTTTCGCACGCTACCGGTCGGCGACAGCGGCTTTCGGTTGTGGAAATATTGCAGCGTTGAAGCACGCTTGGGACGGGCACTTGAAATCCCCGCGCTCGCCCAGTGATGACGCCGGAGGTTGCCCTGTGAACGATCACCCTCAAAAGCAAATAGACGACCTGTCCCAACGGGTTAGAGCGCTCGAAGCAGAGAGCGAAATCCGCCGCGTGGTTGCGCGTTACATGGAAATCTGCGACGCGCTAAATGCCGATACGTCCATGGACGAGCTCGGTGCGTTGTTCACGAAAGAAGCTCAGTGGCAGGGCAAAGGCGACAAATATGGCGCCACATTCGGCGGCCACGTAGGGCGCGCGGCGATTGTCGCGTTTTTGAACAGCTATCGCGAGCCAACGCCGCACTTCGCCGGCAACGTCCATATTCTGGGTTGCGAAAACCTTGTCGTCGAGGGTGACCGCGCGACCGGCACATGGGTCATGTTCCAGACTCCGACCTTTCAAGAAGGGGGTGCATTTCTGATGGCGGCCCGGCTCAATCTCACTTTCAAATACGAAGAAAGCTGCTGGCGGATGGATCGTTTTGCCACCACGAATTTGTTCTCGCGCCCGATTGAAGGCGGATGGAATGCCGATGCACCGATCCCCGCGCCGTCCGTTAATGCGAAAGGACAAAACCAATGAGTTCGGCACAGCCACACGCGGCAATCCCGGATTTCGGCGCTTTGATCTCTAAAGACCGGGTGCACACGTCGCTCTATAACGACCCCGATATTTTTGCCGCTGAAATGAAAAAGATATTCGAGCGCACCTGGGTTTGGGTCGCGCACACAAGCCATATTCCGGAGCCGGGAGATTTTGTGACCACCCATGTGGGCCAACAACCGGTGATCGTCAATCGCGACCGTGACGGCAAAATTCACGTCCTGCTCAATCGCTGCCGTCACCGCGCCGCTACGGTTTGTGAAACCCGCAAAGGCAACGCTCGCGCGTTTGTCTGCCCCTATCACGGCTGGGGCTACAAGCAGGATGGCGCCCTGCGCGGTGTGCCGCAGCCAAAAAGCTATGACGATGATTTTGATAAATCCGATCTTGGATTGGTTGCGTTAAGGGTCGCACAATATGCCGGACTGATTTTCGCAACATTCAACGAAGACGCCGAGCCGCTCGACGGGTTTCTCGGCGACGCCAAGCCGTGGATTGATTTGTTCATGAAACAAGGCGGCGGGTACCCGGTGGCGGTCGGCGGCGAACATCGCTTTTGGTTTCCGGGCAACTGGAAAATCCAATTGGAAAACACCACCGACGCCTATCATTTTCCCATTGTGCATGCGTCGTTCCTGGATTCACTCGATAGCCAGGCCGAAGATATGTTTGCGTTTCTGGAGGGCGACGGATACGTGCAAGACCTGGGCAATGGTCACAGCGTCATGGTCATGATGCCCGAGCTTGTCGACTTGGGAGCCGACCTCGACCGCCCTATTCCGGATCGGTTCGAGGCGCTCGCTGAAGACCTGCGGAAAAACCATCGCGAACAAGATGTGCGCCGGATTGTGCGCGCCGTGGGCGGCACCGGATTCAACATTAATTTGTTCCCCAATCTGGCCTGTTCGATGGCATTTTTCCGGATTCTGCGGCCGATCTCGGTTGCGGAAACGGAAATTCGCCACATCGCGCTCACCATGGACGGTGGGCCCACCGCCGCCAATCAAGCCCGACTGCGATTGCATGAACATTTTCAAGGACCAATGGGATTTGGCACCCCTGACGATGCGGACGCGTGGGAGCGGGTGCAAATGGGCTCACAAGCCGGTCCTGACCTGTCGATCATGCTCAACCGGGGAATTTCCGGCGACGGACACGGACCGAACGGCTCCAACCGGGGCGATGTCAGCGCCGAAACCGGCATGCGTGCCGCCTATCAAATGTGGAAGCGGATGATGACGGCATGAACAAAAAGAATGGCATTACATTTGACGAGGCAATCGCCTTCATCTGGGCTGAAGCCGACGTGCTCGACCGTAGAGCTTACAGTACATGGCTCGACCTATGGGCAGACGACGGTCTCTACATCATCCCCATCGAAAGCGATGTCGACGATTATGCAACGGTATTAAATTACATTTATGACGACGCCAGGATGCGCCGCATGCGGGTCGCGCGCCTCACTTCATCCAATTCCATGGCGGCTACGACCGTCGCAGAAACCGTGCGCACCGTGTCGCGGTTCGTCAAAACCGGCAGTGAAAATACTGGGATCGAGATTCGCGCGGCACAGCATTTGGCGGAATACAAACGCGCCAAACACCGACTTGTTCCCGCAACCCTAGACATCGAACTGCGCCGCCATAACGGCAAGATCAAGATGGTCCGCAAAGTCGTCACCCTGGCAAGCCGGGCAGACGGCATTCAGGGGATCGCGTACCTGCTATGAACACAAGGCCAGAGACCAAAAAAATATGCCTGGTGACCGGCGCCGCGCGCGGCCTTGGCGCCGCCATTGCCACGCATCTCTTCAACGACGGCTATTGGGTTGCGGTGAGCGACATGAACACCGAAGCGGCGGCGGTACTTGCGAAGTCTTTGGACCCCCAAGCCGACCGAACCCTCGCGCTCACGCTCGACGTCACACACAAATCCGATTTCGAGCTTGCCCTAGATCACATTGTTGAAGTCTGGGGCGGCGTTGCCGTTCTGGTCAACAACGCGGCGATTACCAAAACAACGCCGCTGTTCGAGATCTCACCTGAAGAGTTCGATGAAGTGGTTCGCATCAATATGCGCGGCGTTTTCCTCGGCTGCCAGGTGTTTGGGGCGTACTTTGCGACCACGGGATACGGCCGCATCATCAACATGGCATCCCTTGCCGCGCAGACCGGTGGAGCGGCAACCGGCGCCCACTATGCTGCCTCCAAAGGCGGAATCGTGACGCTCACCAAGGTGTTCGCGCGTGAGTTGGCAACTAAGGGCGTGACCGTCAACGCGATCGCGCCAGGGCCCTTGGATGTGCCGTTAGTGCATGAAATTTTGCCGCCGGAAAAATTGTCGACAATGATCCAGTCCATTCCGGTCGGGCACTTGGGCGACCCAAATTTTGTCGGCCGCATGGTCGCGTTGCTCGCGTCCGAAGACGCGTCATCGGTAACCGGCGCAACGTTCGATGTCAACGGCGGGCTCTATGTCCGTTAACGCGAAAGACAAGCGTTCTCCAAACCAGCTGGATTTCGTTCACGTTTCAGACGCCGAGTTCGACCTGCAATCGTGGCCGTTTTACTGGATCATCCGCGCGAACAACGCCTATCTAAATACGCTAGAAAGTGTCTTGAAGCGTGATCAACTCGATATTCCCCGGTGGCGGGTTTTAATGTTGCTGTTTGGGCAACGCGCCCGCAGCGTTACTTATCTCGCCGAGGAAGCGATCATTAAATTGTCGACCATGACCCGCATTATTCAGCGGATGGAACGAGAAGGTTTGGTACAGTCGCGGCCCCGCCAAACTGACAATCGGGTGACCGAAGTGTTGTTGACTCCCCAGGGTGATCAAGCCCGCCGGCGCGCCCAACAGGCGGCGTTCGACGTGTTTGCCCTTGCTTTCGACGGGGTTTCCGGCCAACAGATTGCAGCTCTGAACCAAACATTGGGACGCGTATTGTCCAACCTAAGTGAAAAGAACTGATCCACATTATGACCCCAAGTATCCAAACCCGCTTCACTGCGGCCTTTGGCCTTAAACATCCGTTTGCCTGTGCCGGCCTTGCCTTTGCGGGAACGACCCCGCCTTTGGCCATTGCGGTCGCAGATGCCGGCGGCGTCGGTGCACTGGGAGTAGGAAAATTACCCCCCACCGGCATTGGAAGCAGTGGTTGGCATGATCTGCGCCAAAACAGAGGGCGTGATCAACGTCAATTTCATCACTATTTTCGCCGAAGACGCCCACATCGCCATGTGCGAGAAAATCCGTCCGCCGGTGGTGTCCTTCCACTGGGGCCATCCGCCCCGCGCTTGGATCGACCGGCTGCAGACCGCTGGAATCAGTGTGTGGGAGCAGGTTGGTTCAGTCGATCAAGCACGCGCAGCCGTGGATGACGGCATTGACGTCATTATCGCTCAAGGCTCGGAAGCGGGCGGCCACAACTACGGCTCGCTTCCTTTATTCGTACAACTGCCGGCAATCATCGACGCGGTCGCACCAACCATGGTATGGGCCGCAGGCGGGATCGCCGACGGACGGGGGATTGCAGCCGCCCTGTCACTCGGTGCGGATGGCGTCTGGGTGTGGACCCGCGTGACCGCCACTCGCGAGGCCGACTTAGCACCTGACTACAAACACCGGCTGACCGAAGCCCGCAGCGAAGACACAGTACTTTCACACCTATTCGGCCGCGACGGGTTGGACTTTAATCCCATGCGCGTGCTCAACAACGACATCGTCAAAGAGTACGGTGGTCGCGAACAAGACGCGCCCGATGATCCCTCGACGCAGCCAATCCTCGGCACCATGGACATCATGGGGATAGAGGCTCCGCTTCACCGGTTCAGCAACTTGGTGCCCATGTCGACTGCTACAGGTGACGTGGATCAAATGGCCTTGCTCGCTGGCCAAGGCGTTGGTTTAATCAACGATTTGCCGGGTGCAGGGGACGTGATCGCGCGCATGATGGCAGATGCGGTCGCGCGGCTTAAATCACTCGGTAAGGCTGCCGAATGATCGACGCGCAGGCCTCGGCAACAACGTTACTGCGGGCTATGGCCGATGGACGTGCGTCGGCGCAGGTTTGCCTGGCGGCGATGACCCCCAACCGGGTCCACGCCGAAGAATTAAATGCATTTCTGCCGGTCGATCTCGATGCCCCTGGGCAGGCCGCCGCTTCGGACGCACGGCGGCACACGGGCACAGAGGGCGTGCTCGAAGGATTGATGGTCTCGGTAAAAGACAATATTGCCGTGGGCGCCGCGCCAACGACAGGAGGATCTCCGGCCCTGCAGGGTTATGCTCTCGCGGAAGGGACGGCCATAGCCCGACTGCGAACGGCAGGAGTAATTTTCACTGGAAAGACAAACCTGCATGAACTGGCGTTCGGCATCACTGGAGAAAATGCGTTTCTTGGCCCGGCGCAAAATCCCTTCAGTAGATCCCGCTTGGCGGGGGGCAGTACCAGTGGCGGGGCCGTCGCCGTCGCCATCGGCGCCTGTGCTGTAGCCATTGGTACCGACACTGGTGGCTCTTGCCGTGTGCCGGCGGCCCATTGCGGAGTGGTCGGATTTCGTCCAACCACCGGGCGTTACCCTGACGACGGCTACCTTACCCTGTCGCCCTCGCGGGACACGCTGGGAGTGCTTGCGCGCGCAGTCGCTGACATTGCAGAAGTAGATGCCGTGATGGCAGATGATACAGTCGAACTCCACGCAGTCAGCATAAGTGACCTTCGACTGGGTGTGGTTCGTTTCCAACCGATTGACCCCGGCGTACATTCCGCTTTTGAGCGCGCGCTCAGGCAGTTAGGCGGCGCTGGTGTCGCACTCAACGACGTTGATCTGACCGCCGCCATTGCCGCTGACGACGCCTGCGGTTTCGTGATCGCGATCTTTGAGACCGCTCGCAGCATGGCAACGCGCGCACAGCTTGAGCTTGGGCTCACACTCGCGGATTTCTCGGCAAAAATTGCGGACCCTGACGTGCGGGCGCTGATCGGCAACGAAGCTGGACCGGACGCAACCCCCGCGACGGTGTACAGAGAAGCGATTGACGTTCATCTCCCGCGATTGAAATCTGCTTTTGCCGATGCTGTGTCCGGCATCGATGCTCTTATTTACCCGACAACGCCTTTAACCGCACCGCCTCTTGTGCCCGGCGATACTGTCGATGTGAACGGCGTAATCATCCCGACGTTTCCGGCTTATAGCATGATGACCCGGCCCGATAGCATGGCCGGGCTGCCATCAATCTCGCTGCCTAATGACCTGGTCGCGGGACTGCCAACCGGCATTCAATTGGTGAGTGCACCGGGATCGGATCGGCGCTTGCTGGCAATGGCCGAGGCCGTCGAAGCGGTATTGCCCCCACGGCCCATCGCATCACTCGAACTTGGAAGGAATTCATTGTGGGCGCACACTCCGGCATTCAAGACCTAACGGCGGTTCGAGCTGCCATCGGCCAGCCACACCCCTTGGTCAAGG
Source organism: Alphaproteobacteria bacterium (assembly GCA_029941135.1). GTDB lineage: Bacteria > Pseudomonadota > Alphaproteobacteria > JAPYRI01 > JAPYRI01 > JAPYRI01. The sequence goes on from JAPYRI010000011.1 coordinate 40,839, forward strand.
CCAAAATACTCGACCGCCTCGACGACCAAGGTCGGAAATTCATTGCAGCTTCGCCGCTTATGATGCTCGCGACCGCGAATGCTGATGGCGAGCCCGACGTGTCTCCACGCGGCGATCAGCCAAGAACGGTCGTGGTGGCCGATGAACGCAAGCTTTATCTGCCTGAGCGCCACGGCAACAAACTGGCTTTCAGCCTGCAGAATATTCTCGAAAATTCTAACGTCGCGGTGATATTCATGATCCCAGGCGTGGATGAAAGTTATCGCGTGCACGGAACCGCTCGCATCGTTGATGACACCGAAACTCTCACCAAATTAACGGCTCTGGGCAAGCCTGCCCTGCTTGCGATTGAAGTTAAAGTGACCCGTTGCTTCCTTCATTGCGGCAAGGCGTTCAAACGCAGCCGCCTATGGCAGGCGGATGCCCGGCAAAACCACAAATTCCGTTTCGGCGCCACCATCGCGCGCGCGCGCGGCGGTGACCGGAAATGAAAGGGTGCCCTTGAACAATTCGGTTCGGGTATCTCGTGTGTCGTTCTTGTCGAATTTCCGCTGCAAGTACGAACTCACTTGCAAATTAGTGCCTGGATGCAAGTATCTCAACACCGGTCCCGATAGTTTGAGCCCGGTCAATCGGCTTTTAGTCGGATTGCCTGAACCCATTTGGTTGGTGAACGTCCGCGAAGATGTGCTCACGGTTATTTCTGGCCCGCTACAGCAGAGGTGAGTTTCTGCGTTTCTCTCAACGCTGACAGCACAGTAAACATTAAGAAGACCGAGCAATTGCGCAGCTCCGATTGAAACCGTGTGGTTAGCTTTTAGGCCGTCGACTTTTCGGGTCGTATAGGGGTGTCAAAGACGCGCGCGCCGCATAAGTGCGGTTGGCCTGCTCGATGGTAAAGGTGCCGTCGGCAATGTAGGCCGCATCGACTCCACCTTCGTAGGTCACATATCCCAAAGCAACTGATGCGCCCAGGGTATGACCATAGCCCGCCGATGTCGTATAGCCGACCGGTGCGCCATCCCGCAAGATCGGCTCATTGTGGGTGAGAATGGGTTCGGGATCGTCCAAAAGGAACTGAACGATCCGGCGGGTGAGTGGCTCCTGCTCACGTTGCCGCAACAAAGCGTCCCGGCCCACGAAGCCACCGGGCTTATCCCAGGCGCAAGTAAATGCGAGCCCGGCATCCAGCAGTGAATCCATGGGTCCAATGTCATGCGCCCATTCCCGGTAGGCTTTTTCGGCACGCAGCGTATTCAGCGTGTGATAGCCGCAGTGTTTGAGCCCGAAGTCAGCACCAGCCTCGACCAGCCTGTCATAGACCGGCAAGGCCATTTCGGATGGAATATAGAGCTCCCAGCCCAGCTCGCCGGTATAGGAAATACGAACCGCATTGGCGCGCTGATAACCAATTTCAATTTCTTGCATGGTTCCGAACGGGAAACTCTCATTCGCGAAATCAGCAGAAGATATTGCCGACAGCAGAGCTCGCGAATTTGGTCCCTGAATGTTAAGCATGACCTGAGCCGCGGTCACGTCTGTTGTCACACAAAACACATCGTCGCCGATGTGATCGTTGATCCAGGCATCCACCTGAACGTGGGTGAATGCAGGCGTCACCACCAGATATTGATCTTCCGCTAATCGCGAAATCGTAAGATCGGCTTCAATGCCGCCGCGCTCATTCAAAAATTGAGTGTAGCTCACGTTGCCAACCGGCGCGGACATGTCCGCTGTTGCCAAGCGGTTTAACACACGCTCGGCACCCCGGCCCTGGACCAGTAGTTTTGAGAACGAGGACTGCTCGAACAGACCAACTTTCTCGCGCACGGCATTATGCTCAGCGGCATTGTTGTTGAACCAGTTTTGCCGCCCAAAATCGTATGCATATTCAGCTTTTTGGCCTGGGTCTGCGTACCAATTGGGCCGCTCCCATCCGGCTGATTCACCAAAGCAAGCGCCAGCCGCCGCCACACGGTCATGCAGAACGGATTTTTTAACGTTGCGCGCGGTTTGCCACTGCCGGTTTGGCCAATGCATTTGATAGGCGATCCCCAGGGACTCTGGGATCCGGTCAACGATGTAAGATTTGTTATTATGAAAGTGACGGATGCGCCGAATGTCCACATCCCAGACATCTTTTGGCGCGTGACCTTCGGCAATCCAATGGGCCATCATCTGCCCGGCGCCACCGCCTGACAATATGCCGAGCGAGTTAAACCCGCACGCAACGAATAAATTGTCTACGTAAGGGGCCTTGCCCATGAGGTAATTGTGGTCGGGGGTAAACGATTCCGGCCCGCAAAAAAACTGCCGAATGCCGGTTTCGAGTAATTTGGGGACCCGTCGCATACCGCGCTCGATATGAGGTTCCATGCGCTCCCAGTCGGGCTGAATTTCATCAAAACAGAAACCTTCTGGAATGCCATTCACAGCCCAAGGCGCCGCCACAGGCTCAAAAAACCCGAGCATGATCTTGCCAGCTTCCTCGCGCACGTAAGCACTCCGCCCCGGGTCCCGCAATATGGGCAACTTATTGTGGACGCCCTCGATGTTTTCGGAAATCAGATAATAATGCTCAGCCGCCTGCAATGGCAGATCAACGCCCACCATCAGACCGACATCGCGTCCCCACATGCCGGGGCATAGGACCACCACCTCGGCTTGGATTTGACCTTTCTCTGTCTCGACGCCAACCGCGCGGCCTTTGTCGCGGATAACGCCGGTCACCGGCGTATGCTCAATGATCTTCACGCCGTCCGCCCGCGCGCCTTTGGCGAGCGCCTGCGTCACGTCAGCCGGATTAACCCGGCCATCGTCGGGGAAATAAAACCCCGCGACCAGATCATCCGTGTTTGCCAGTGGCCACATCGCCTGAATTTCCTGCGGCGTTATCTCCTGGTTTTCCACACCAAAGGTACGCGCCATAGCGCACCCCCGGCGCATCTCTTCGGCCTTTACGTCGTCCATAGCGAGCTGAATAGACCCGCATTGGATGAAGCCGGTAGCTTGTCCGCTTTCCTGTTCCAGGTCCTGATAAAGCTTTAGGGAATACTTGGCGAGTTCGGTTTGGCTTTCGGTGTCACGCAATGTGGTGATCAATCCCGCCGCGTGCCAAGTGGTGCCGCAGCTGATTTGCTCGCGCTCCAGGACAACGACGTCCTTCCACCCGAGCTTCGCCAAATGATAGGCGATTGAGCAGCCAATGATCCCGCCACCCACGATGACGGCACGCGCATGATTTGGCAAAGCAACATCAGGCACCTCCGGCTCCCCCTTCATTTAATACAGTTGCATTTTGCCCGGGCACCAGGTGCGCCGATGGGACTTAGGCAAGCCTCAGTTACCTATTATTCTGCGGCGTTTTCAGGAACAGGAATGCCAGCGGCACGGCGCTCACCGGTCGCAATTTCGTCAACCGCCAGAGTGTCCGGGTCGATCACAACGCCATACTCGTCGCGCGCGGCTTCAACTGACACAAAGTCGTCCAGCACATCGTCCAACACATCTTGCACCGGCCGTTCGTAGGGATTGCCCCAACCGCCGCCGCCGGTACTTTCAAACATGAAAGTTTCACCGGGTGCGAACCGGAGCCCAGCCAGTAGCGGGTTTTTCCAGTCCCCATTGGGAGTCAGCCCGCCAACGACTTCAGCTTTGCCGTCGGTATGAATTTTGGTTTGCCTTTGAACCGCGCTGCGGAAAGGCGTGTTCACGCCGGGGCTGCCTTCCAAGGTACGAGAGGTTTCCATACTCAGTTCGCCCTCACCTTTGAAACGCACTTTGAAGGTCGCGCCAACACCGCCTCGATGTAGGCCGCTTCCTGCGGAATCCGTTCTGAATTCAAAGGCTTCATAAGCGATTGGAAACAGTAGTTCGGCGGTCTCGGCAGGCATGTTCATGCAGTTGCCCAAAGGATCACAGGTCACACTCATACCATCACTGTAGGGCGTGCCCCCCCAACCGCCCGCCGGCAGTTCCGAAAACACATCGGATTTTCCGAAACGGTCGCGCACTGACGCGACGAACCAATTGCACTCGGAGTATGTCGAGCCGGTCACTCGCTCGGGGATCGCCTGCGCCAGGGCTTGCCATAGGGCACTGGTGATCTTACTCGATGTCAATGTCGTGCAGCCAATAGTCGGTGCCGGCCACTTAGCATTCAGCCAGCAATCCTCGGGCAATTTAATCGAGATGGGGTTGAACATTCCCTGATTCTGGGGCGCATCCGGCGATAAAAAGAACTGCAGTGAGTAAAAAACAGCGGACGCCGTATTGGCAAACGGGGAGTTGATCGCGCCTTGGCATTGCGGATCGGAGCCTTCGAAGTCGACAACGATATCTGTGTCTTTGACAATCAGTTTCAGCTTAATTTTAATTTTTTGCCGGAAACCGTCTGAGTCGGCATAATCCTCGGCTTCGTATTCGCCATTTGGAATGCGCTCAATGCTCTTTCGTATGATCCGTTCGGTGTAACCCTGAAGCTCTTTCATGGCCACGCGTAGTACATTGACGCCATAGCGCTTTGCCGCCCGCTGCAGCTCCCCCTCAGCGGCCAAAAGGGCGCCGAAATGGGCCTGCATGTCGCCTTTGACATAATGCGGCGTACGCGTGTTGTTCATGATGATATCGACGATATCGTCGTTTGGTTCATAGTTTGTATAAAGCTTCGTGGGGGGTAGCCGAAGACCTTCGGCGGCGATGTGGGTGCCGTAAGATTGACCGCCGGCAGCGCCGCCGCCCAGATCCATCCAATGGCCCCGGCTCACCGCGAACCCGAGAAGACCACCCTCGAAAAAAATTGGCAGCACGAATGTCATGTCGGGAATATGGGTGCCGCCCTGGTACGGGTCGTTCACCAAGTACACGTCCCCCTCTTTGAGGGTGTCGAATCCAAACTTGTTGATGATCGCTTCTGCACTGAACTTCATAGCCGCCAAATGCACCGGGCAGTTTGCCGCCTGACTGAGTAACTGCAAGTCCGCATCATAAACCGCGTTGGAAAAATCCAACATGTCAGCGAGGATCGGCGAAAAGGATGAGCGCCTCAGAACTTCGGTCATGCGTTCACATGAGTACTCGAACAGGCTTCTCAGGACCTCAAATGTAACCGGATCAAGATCGCCTTTGTGTCTTTTTGTCAACGTTTCCTCCTCGGCAAGTGCTAGCCGCCTAACTCTATTACGAGATTTTGCATGTCGTCCACGGACGCGTGTGTCGTTGGGGGAAGAACTGCGCAAGCATCATTATACTCGACAATTGCCGGTCCTGTGATTTTGTCGCCGCTGGATAAGGCTTCCCCATCGAAAATCTCAGTTTCCGCCCATTCACCAGCGAAATAAACCTGGCGGGTACCCTTTACTTTTTCTGCGGATGATCCTTCTGCCTTTTCGAAGAGCGGCGGCTTAACCGTCGCCCCGGTTGCGGTCACCGACAGGGACACAATGGCGGGTTCGAAATCGCTCGAACTGACGCCGTGTTCCAGCCGGTGCTGTTCGTCAAAATTGGCCGCCAATTTAGGCAAGGTGTCCGCGGTAAAGCGGCCTTCGGGCATCGGGGATTCAACCTCGTAGGTTTGACCAACATAGCGCATTTGCGCTGATCGAGAGATGGTCACGTCCGCGGCCGCCACTCCGTCTTGTGCCAAGAGGTCCATCGCTCTCTTTTCAAGCCGGTCAAACGTCCCATTGATCTCGTCCAAGTCGACATGAGCGAGCGACGCGTACATGAAAGCCTCAACATCCTGGCGTAAATCCATAGCGGTGGCGCCAAATGCCGATGCAACACCCGCGTAGGCAGGGACGATCATTTTCGGAATGTTCATGGCTTCCGCAACGAACGCTGTGTGCATGGCGCCGGCGCCGCCGAAACTTGCCAGTACAAAGTCTCGTGGATCCCGGCCGCGTGCAACCAATACCATTTTAACGGCTTGGGCCATATTCTCGCAGCTGATGCGGATCATGCCCTCCGCGGTTTCCAGGGGATCGAGCCCGATTTTCTGAGCTAAGGCATTGATCGCCGTTTCCGCGGCGTTCCGATCCATCTCGAGTTTACCTCCAAGCGAGGGCTCTAATCTGCCTAGTAGCAAATTGGCGTCGGTAATGGTCGCTTCCGTTCCGCCACTGCCATAGCATGCGGGACCCGGTTCCGACCCTGCGCTGCGCGGCCCAACACGCAAAGACCCGCCCTCGTCGACCCATCCAATACTACCGCCGCCCGCGCCAATACTGTGAATATCGAGCATCGGGACAATCACCGGTATTTCCCATTCCAATTCGTAATCTCGAGTGATAAGGCCTTTGCCGTCTTCGACGATTGATGCGTCGAAACTTGTGCCCCCCATATCAGTGTGAATAAAATTAGGGTAGTCCGTCAAACGGCTGAGATAGGCCGCGTAGGCAACACCGCCCGCCGGACCCGACTCCAGAAGCTCTTCGGGGTGATCTTTTGCGAGATCGACCCCAGCCACGCCACCACTGCTCTTTAGAATCATCAGTGCGCCAGCGAAGCCATTCTCTTTCAATCGTTCGCGCAGCCGGTCAAAAAACTCGACCATGACCGGCATCAGCGCGGCCCGGATTGCCGTCGTCGAAAATCGGCCGTGCTCTCTGAACACCGGCCGGGTCTCGCCCGACAAGACAATATGGGCGTCGGGGATACGCGCACGCACAATGTCCTGCATTTCCTGTTCGTGGGCATCGTTCACGTAGGCGTTGATAAAGGCGATGGCGATCGATTTGATGCCTGCGTCCGCAATCTTATCGGCCACATCGGCGGCCACTTCCCGATTGAGGGGCCGCTCCACGTTGCCGTCCCCATTCATGCGTTCAGGAACGGTGTAACGATACCGCCGCCGGATAATCGGCTTAGGCTTCGTTTGATAGGGATCGTAGAGGTGTTTCCGGTGCTGGCGACCAATCTCGATGGTGTCGCGGAAGCCATCCGTGGTGATCAATGCCGGATCCGGGTATGAGCGCTCAAGCAGTGCGTTGGTGGCCGCGGTTGTGCCGTGAATAAGATGGGAAATATCCCCAAACGGCAACTGGGCGGCTTCGATTGCCTGTATGACACCTTCAGATCGGTCGCCCTTGGTGGTCAAAACTTTTGCCGTGACCCGTTTCCCGGTCTTTTCTTCCCACGCAAACAAGTCAGTGAATGTTCCACCGACATCAACTCCGACACGCCACATAACTTTGTCTCCCCTCACTCTGCCTTAAATGTCGCTTTGAAGATTAGTAAAACTTTTCACGACTGCATAGTAAAACACTGAAAATTATGGCTAATCACTTCGTTCAGACGTGAGAATAAAAAAAGAAGAGGTTCAAGAATGATGCGCCTGTCCCCTAAAGTGTGATAACGAGCTTACCGAAATGCTTGGCGGCACGCATAGCCTGGTAAGCCTGCCGCGCGTCTTGCAAATCATAGGTCGCGTCGATGACCGGTTTCACTTCGTGCATCGACAATGCGCGGTTCATATCTTCGAACATCTGGCGGCTGCCAACGTAGATGCCCTGCACCCGCAATGACTTTCCAAGGATCGGCAGCGGATCGATTTGGCCGAGCGCGAGCACCCCAATCATGCCAACTGACCCCGCAAGGCGGGTTGCAGCGATCGATTTCTGCAACGTACCGGGGCCGCCGACCTCGACGGTATGGTCGACGCCCCGGCCATCAGTTAGCGCCAGCACCTCATCCTGCCACTCGGGCATTTCACGGTAATTGACCGTCTGCCAGGCACCCAGTGACCGCGCGCGCTCGAGTTTTTCGTCGCTTGAAGACGTAATGACAGCGCGTGCACCAAGTATCTGGCACAGTTGCAATGCAATCACCGAGACACCGCCAGTCCCTAACAGCAGTACGGTACTCCCCGCTGAGACACCGCCACACATGAGGCTATTCCAGGCGGTTACGGCGGCACACGGCAAGGTCGCGGCTTCGGCATCGGACATGTGCGTAGGCGTGGCAACAAGCCCGTCCTCGTGGAGTACACGGTATTCGACCAGCATGCCCTCCGCCGATCCGCCAAGTGCGTTGTTCATGTC
>JAPYRI010000012.1 GCA_029941135.1 Alphaproteobacteria bacterium
TGTTCGGATTGCTGTTCTCGGTTTTTGTTTATTACCGCGCGGAGGACGTTCTCCTATTTAGCCAATCGCAGGCAACCCTCAATCAAGCGCTCGGTCTGTTGAATACCTTATTAATGCTGTCCAGTTCTTGGTTTGTCGCTCTCGGCATGCATGCGGCGCGAAAAATACCAGGGAGGAGGGCGGCGACGATGTTTGTACTCGCGCTTGCCTGCGGGGCTGGCTTCATCCTTGTAAAGTATTTTGAGTACAGCGAGAAAATTCGCGCGGGCATCACTCTCATTACCAACGATTTCTATATGTATTACTTCATGCTGACCGGCATCCATTTAATGCACGTGGTGATCGGTATGGGCCTCCTTACCTATTTGTGGCGCGCCTCGCGGGCCGGTATTTTTGGCCCTGAAAAAATTGGCACCATGGAAAGTTGCGCGAGCTTCTGGCACATGGTCGACATTTTGTGGGTCGTTTTGTTCGGCCTTCTGTATTTGATGCGTTAAGCCCATGCGATTTGCCCTTCAGCAGAAAATAACCCTGATATGGCTCGGTCTCGTACTGGCAACCGGTCTTTCCTGGCAGTTCGGTCACGGCTTCGGGTTTGGCGACAACATCCACTATGCAACGACAGCCGTGATCTCGATCAGCTTTTTGAAAGTGCGCTTCATCATGCTCGATTTCATGGAGATTCGCACCGCGCCCAAAACGTTGCGCATTATGCTCGAGACTTGGGTTGCGTTGGTCTGCACCATCCTCATTGTTCTCTATTGGTCCGGTACTTAAGGACGTCAAATTAAGGACCGATGACGGTTCTAATGGCGCGCTTTTCAAACTGCGGTTCGTAATCTGCGAGGGAGATATCTTCGGGCACCGCTCGCGCGCCTATCTGGGGCTTGTCGCCTATGAGGCACCTCGAATAAGCGCCGCTGCTGCCATGGACGGTATAAAGGATCCGTTGTCCCCCTCAGCAATCTTGTGCCAGAATCGTTCCGCAGGGCGGCCTTCTTTGCCGGTGCCGGTGACCCGCACAAACATTCCGCCGCGGTCGTCACCCCAGCGCAACCAATCCATAACCCCCTTCATCACGGGCGCGGCCCAACCAAGGGGGGCAGCAGTCGCCAGTGAACGAGTTTGGCCACCAATAGAAGTGCCCAATGGCCAAGACAAAATCACTACCGTCAGCCAAATCTAGGTAGTCTGCATTGCAGGCGATTGCCGCGCGTACGATTCGGCAGGGGTCATCACCGTACATTTGAAAGGGACCGGTTGCGTCAACGGCGATGTCGGGTTTGATCGGCTCTATTTGTTCGACCAAATCACCAGCGCGATCAAACCGGCACGGGACGAGTGTTGCCGAACAATCGCTCGCGCAAGGCGTCCGCCAAACGCCCCGTACCCGCCAATTATCAGAACTGTGTACTCGGGGGAATTCATGAATAAACCGCGCTAATCCAATGTGTCCCGCGCGGCTTCCCAGTTTTGGCCATCAAACTCGGTTATCGTCATATCGTCGACGGTCGAGCGGTCAAGGCAATTGACGTTGATGCTGATGCCATCTGGGTGGGAGCGGGGTGTGTAGAACGATTTTATCCCGCACGTGGAGCAAAAGGTATGTTTGGCGTTGCCTGTGTTGAAGGTGTAGGTGGTGATTGAGTCCTCTCCCGACAACAATGTGAAAGCATCTTTACCAACAATCAGGTGCAGAAATCCGGTTGCCGCACATATGCTGCAATTGCAGCGCACGACATCCAAATGCGCCGGCGCCCGCACCTCGAACTTCACCACGGCACAATGGCAGCCACCGGTATGGGTGGTGTCATCCTTCATTGCGGCGCACTCTAACCGGTCCCTCGCAGGCCGCCACGGGCATTTGCATCCCAGTCGCGGCGGCACTCGAGGAGGGGAATGACGCGTTCGCCGAACGCTCGAATGCCAGGCACCCAATCAGGCCAACTGAACAACAATCCGTCCAGATTAGAGTCCGCCGCCATCTCGTCTATTTGCCGCGCAACCGACGCGTAGGAGCCGTAAATGACGGGAAAGCCCATAAATGCCATGTTGCCCGAACTGATATCGCCACCCAGGAGCCCCGCGTCAGCCTCGGCCGACTTGCGCACTTGTTCGGTGGTGCCGTCTTTGACTGTGTCGAGGGTCGCCGATCCGATCATGTATTTGATCGCCTCGATATCACCGCCGGCGACGATATCATCGCACGCTCGCCGCGCATCATTGTCGTTTTCGGCCGTGACCAAATGAAACAGCGCATACGTCCCGACCGGTTTGCCCGACTGCTCGCTTGCCGCGCGTAATTCGGCGGCAATCCGATGCACTTTCTCAGGTGATGCCATAACAAAACTGTGCCCGCCCACGGCAGCAACGAAATCAGTACCCGCCTTCGACTGCCCGGCTGAAACGATTGGGATTTCGTTTGCAGGCTGTGGCAGACACTGGCAGTCGCTCAGATCAAAATATTTGCTTTTGTGAGTCACTGACCCGTCTCGCCACAAGGAGCGCAGGATATTGACGTAATCCAGAGCGTAGCCGTAGCGCTCTTCGTAGTACTCATCGCCAAGCCACAAGCCCATCTGGGCATATTCGTGTTGGTTCCAACCGGTGACGATATTCAACGCTGCACGCCCGCCACTAATGTCATCCATGGTCGCCATCATGCGGGCGGTGTAGGCCGGGTGTTGCGCGAGAATGGTGACGGTCGGCACCAGACCAATGCGTTCGGTGATGCTGGCCAAGGCCGAGGTCAGGGTAAAACTTTCGAGGCACGCATCCCAGTGGCCGGTCGCGCCGCCAAAGCCCCGGTATTTCATCATCGAAAGCACGAAATCAAGTCCCTGCTTTTCCGCCTCCAAGGTAATCTGTTTATTGAGCTCCCAGGTCGGCAGATAGGGTTTGATTGCGGTGGTCATCAAATACCCGTTGCTGCCGTTCGGAAGAAATACACCGAATTTCATTGCCCGTGCTCCGCCCATTGCCTATGCCCATCAGTCTATCGAATATATGTCGAGGAGACGAACTCTCTGTCGACCCAACACAAGCACTTGCGGCAGGGGTGCAGACGGGCGAAGATGCTTTTATGTAATCCAATGGTTCGGGGAGGGCCGATGCCGGTATTTACAGGTCAGTTTCTGATCGAAACCGCTGAACAATATGTGGGCCAGGAATTGGTGGTAAGCGACTGGGTGACCATCACCCAAGACCAAGTCACCACGTTTGGCGAGATCACCAATCATCTGCACTGGATGCACCTGGACGCTGAGCGCGCTGCGCGCGAAAGCCCCTATGGCGGCACACTGGTTCAAGGCTTTCTGATGTCGAGCCTGCTGGTGCAGTTCAACGATATGACGGAACTGCGACCGGCGGACTCAGCTTATGCGCTCAACTACGGTTTCGACCGGGTGCGTTACCTGGCGCCGGTGGTGACAGGCAACGGAGTGCGCCTGCGGGATCGCATTTCGTTGTTGAGCGTCGAAGATAAAGGTGATGGCCGCAAGCTCATGAAAACCAGCCATGTCTTGGAAGTCGAAGTTTCGGACGAGCCGGCCCTATATGCCGAGTGGCTGGCCCTCTGGGTGCCGAAGGACATAGACTAACGCTCTTTAAATTCTTGGAACAGAACATGAGTGACCTCCGAATTTTCTCCTACCTGCCCAATCCACGCATCTGGAAAGCAACCATCGCCGCACGGCTGTGCGATGTGGACGTTGAAGTGCGGGGGGCAAAACCGCATGAACTTCAGGGTTGGTTGTGGGATTTTGACGCACATCCGTTGACCGAAGAAGAGCGGGCTGGTGGTGACAACACCGTGCATCAGGCGCGCACGGGGTTTACCGGTCAACTGCATAAAACCGAAGCCTTTTTGGACGCGCACCCGTTCGGCACGGTACCAGCCGCGTTCAGCCCCGATGGCGAAATCGGCATATTTGAATCCAACAGCATCATGCGGGCGGTGGCACATCTGGGTGACAAAAATTTCCCGCTCTATGGCAATGGCCCTTACGAGACCGCACGAGTTGATAGTTTCCTTGACGCAAGTCTCGTGTTCGCCCGCGACACTCAGCATTATTTGCTCGCCATGATGGCCGGCGACATCAGCATGGATATATACGCACGGGCAGGCGAAGCCTTTGGCGTTTATCTGGGTGGAATCGACCGTGCGCTCTCGCCGGACCGTGAATACCTGGTTGGGGACGGCATCACCTTAGCCGACATTTGCTTTGTTGCTGAACTGACTTTATTCTCGGTCGAGCGCGCACGAACACAAACCTTAGCTAATCATAAGTTGAGCCCCATATTCCGCGACGATTTGAGTTCCGAATTTCCGCTCGCCTTAGATCATTATCAAAAGCTATGTGATCAGGAGGCGTTCGCGCCCGACGTCGCGCCCTATGTGGAAAAACTTAATCAGACAGCAGACGAAATCAGCCGTCTGCAAAAAACCGGTTCTTAATTCAACTAATAGGGAGAGAAACATGAAATTCAGTGTGACTGTACAAACCCGCATTAAAGACTGGGAGATCATCAAAGAGTTTGAAGACTTGGGATATGATTCCGCCTGGGTTCCGGACACGCAGATGATGTGGTCGGATTGCTACGCAACCATGGCCTTGGCCGCCGCGAATACGTCCAAGATCAGATTGGGCACCGGCGTTGCCATTCCCGGCACGCGGATCGCACCGACGACCGCAGCGGCGATTTCATCGATCAATGCAATTGCGCCCGGCCGCGTGTTTTTAGGCATTGGTACGGGTCACACAGCTATGCGGGTGATGGGACAAAATCCCATGCCGATCAAGGAGTTCCGCGAATACCTTCGTGTCGTTCGCGCGATGCTTGCGGGTGAGCCGGTAGATTATACGTACCGAGGCAAAACCACCGAGATCGTTTGGCAGGACCATGGTGAAGGATTCCGCAACACCGAAGACCATATTCCCATATATGTTGCGGCGAACGGGCCCTTGGCATTGAAAACAGCCGGCGCTTATGGCGACGGTTTGGTATCGCTGTTTAACGAGCAGCCAGACACCCTAACGCACCACTTGGCAAAAGTTAAAGAAGGCGCGGACGAGATAGACCGGACCCTGCCCACAGATTTTCACACCACCGCACTGACCAATGCCGTGGTTCTGCAACCGGGCGAGAAACTGACCGACGACCGGGTGATTGAGATGGCTGGGTCCTTTGCTGTTTGCACCATCCACTTTGTTTATGAAATCTGGCAATACGTGAAGGACGAGAAAGTTGTACCAAATTACCTACATGGCATTTGGGAGGATTACTGTGAGCACGTGAAACAGTTTCAGGTGCCGGATGAAGATCGGCATCAAGTTCTGCACGAGGGCCACTGTAGCTATTACCCTGAGGGCGAACGCCACTTCATCACACCCGAGGTGATCACCGGCACCCATTTGATAGGCCAACCAGGTGAGATCGCCGAGCAATTGCGGGCAGCCGAGGACAACGGGTTGTCCGAAGTGAGTTTATTGCCGCCGCTCGCGCACCAGCGGGAAGCCGCCCGGGACTTCTCCGAGCAGGTCATGCCCCTCATGCAAGCGTCTTAATTCGCCTGGGTGAGGGCCGGTTCGAGTACCGCTTGAGGTTGCCTGAGCCCAAGGATCAGGACCAAGGCCACGACGTTAACGGCGGCGCCAAACCAAAACGAGGGGTCGTAGCTGCCAACTTGTCCGAGTAGATAGGCGGCGAGCCACGGGCCGAGTGCTGCGCTTGAGCCGGCAATGGAAAATATAAAGCCAACGATGGCGCCGGCTGAATGGCGCCCGTAATAGTCTCCTATGAGCGCCGGGAATATTGTCGTCGTACCGCCATAGCCAAAGCCGAATAGAAACGCTTCGAGGCATAACAGATGCCAGCTGCTTGTCGCGGGCAAGAGGGCGAACACGAGGACTTGAGTGGCGATCACAAAGGCAAGCACGGGGAGGCGACCGACCCGGTCCGATATGCTGCCGACCAAAGGCCGGCCAATGATTCCGCCCAATCCAATTGAGCTTAAAATCCATGCGGCTGATAAAGGGTCGATACCCATATCCATGGCGTAGGCGGCAATATGAACGGCGGGCAGGAACACAACCAGCCAAGTGAAGAAAAAGATCACGGTTATCACCCAAAACGCACTTGTGCGGCGAGCTTGGGCAAGGGACCAGTTTTGTTCGACAGTGGTGCCTTCAGGACCGGTATCGCTGCAGTCACCATCCGGGGAAAGACCCATTTGCGCAGGGTCGCGCACCATGAAAATTGCCGCAAGGACGATGATTACGCCTACCCCGAGGCCGATCCACTCAAGACTTGCGCGCCAGCCAATGGCAGCGATCATTAACGCGGCAAGGGGCGGGCCGGCTAAGTTGCCGAGGCTCGATCCCATGGTGGTGAAGCCTATTGCGCGTCCCCGATAGCGAACGAACCAGCGCACGACGGTTGCATTACACGGCACGAACGCCGCGCTCATCCCGGCTGCTGAAACCGCGCCCAAAATGACGAACAGTTCCCAATCGGAGTCCGCCCGACCGAGTAACCAGTAGCCTAAGCCGAGGAGAATACCGCCGGTCATGACCACCGGACGGGGACCGTACCTGTCGGTCAGCGGACCACTGATTAGACTTAAGAACGCGTACATAAAGATATAGATGGCGAATGCCCGAGACAGCAGTTCGCGATCCCAACTGGTATCGGCCTCGATATGCGGGAGAAATACGCCGAAGGAAAACTGCGCCCCATAGGCCGTGGTCATCACCATGCCGGTGAGCCCAACAATAATCCAACCGTAGAAAATAGACTGAGTTCCCTTCACCAGTTGCTGCACTTTCGATGGACACGGGCGTAGGAGGCAGGTGAATCCATCCGGCTTTGCGCGGCATTGAGAGATTTCAACATGTCAACGTAGACCGACTTGAGCAATTTGGCATACAGCCGTTCCATTTCAACTTTGGCGTTTTTGCTGGCACCAATTCGCGTAGGCTGGCCCGGTCTGGGCATCCCCGCGACACAAGCGCCCTGCGCACCCTGAATTCAAACCGCAATAAGTTCAAGCGGCATTTTCAACATGTTGTTTCTCGTGCTCCGAGATTTGCCGGTACTCGCAGCTTCCTTTCTTGTAGTCCGACGCTACGTAAATAGTCATCGAGCGATAGACCATCACAGCATCGATCCCGTTGACCTCATAGTCCAGATTGCTGACCTTGGGGCAGCGGCCACTTCTGCTCTCTTCCAATTTAACTTCTATTTTTTGCAGCCCTGATTTCTTTGCGTTCCCATTCTTTGCCATTATAGAACCTTTCTTTTTGGCGACCGATCGAACCGGAGAGAGCTGCTGTCGATCAAACACACCCCTCGCACTCAACTTATCTATGGCGTCTGAATGGCCCTGGTCTGTGGCTGACTGAGACCAAGCGATCGCTTCGTCGCGGTCCCGCGATCCATAAAAACCGTTCATATGCAGATTGCCAATTTCATATTGAGCGTCTGCCAAGCCTTGTTCGGCCGCGCGTGCGTACAGGTCGGCGGCTTGATTTCGGTCGGCGTTCACACCTAACCCCAATTCATAAAGCACAGCAAAATTATACAGCGCCTTAGGGTTACCCTCATCGGCCAAAGGCTGCCATTCTCTGATCGCGGTGGCGTAGTCGCCGGCTTCATAGGCGTCAGCGCCCAAATCCAAGTCAGCCGCCACCAACCGGCCAGGACTAGTGGACACAATGTGAGGCCGGCAAAGGTGATATGGCGCAGCAAGGTGAGGAGTGTTCGACGCCTAACCGTCACGTGGTGTGCCAACTCTGGTTGAGAAGAAGCTTTAAAGACAATACTGTGAACCGAATAAACATGGCAATGTAGACGCGTGCCAGCGCGCTGCATTTTCAACCTACAAGAAGGAAAATTCTATGTCCGAAATCGTTCAGGACCCGATCAAAATCAGCGAAGATCAACTTGATGACCTGAAACAACGTTTGGCGATGACCCGGTGGCCGGACAAAGAAACGCCTGGCGATTGGACCCAAGGCGTTCCCCTCGAATACATGAAAGACGTTTGCGCCTATTGGGCGGACGGATACGACTGGCGGAAATGCGAAGCGGAACTGAATGCGTTTAATCCTTTTAAAACCACGATTGACGGTCTCGGCATTCATTTCCTGCACGTACGCTCGCCCCACGAAAATGCACTTCCTCTCATTATGTCCCATGGCTGGCCAGGTTCGGTAATTGAATTCATGAAGGTGATAGGTCCCTTAACCGACCCCACTGCCCATGGCGGTAATGCGGAGGACGCCTTTCATGTGGTTTGCCCCGCGCTTCCAGGGTTCGGATTTTCCGACAAGCCAACCGAGACCGGATGGACCATTGAGCGTATAGGCGGCGCCTGGGGACAGCTCATGGCCAAATTGGGGTACGACCGTTATGTGGCGCAAGGCGGCGATTGGGGCGCCATCATCACCACCAGTATGGGCAAAACCGAAATTGACCACTGCGCTTGCATCCACCTGAATATGCCCTTGGTCGCGCCCGACCCCGACACAATGGATGACCTGACAGAATTTGAAAAATCGGCAATCGTATCTGGGCAGTATTATTGGGATTGGGGCTCGGGATATTCAAAAGAACAAAGCACGCGGCCGCAAACCTTGGGTTATGGGCTGGCGGATTCACCGTCGGGTCAGGCCGCCTGGGTGATGGAAAAGTATTGGGCGTGGACAGATTGTAAAGGCCACCCGGAAAACGCTCTTACGCGCGACGAATTGCTTGATAACGTAATGATGTACTGGCTCACCGATTCTGGTGCTTCGTCAGGCCGCATTTATTGGGAGAGTTTCAACAATACGATCGCCGGTATTGGACAAACTACTATCGACATGCCGACCGGGTGCAGTATTTATCCGCCTGAGATTTTCCGCTCGTCGCGCCGCTGGGCTGAGAAAACTTTCACTAACCTCGTGCACTTCAACACCTTGGATGAAGGCGGTCACTTTGCCGCGTTCGAGCAACCAGTGGTTTTTGTGGAAGAACTCCGCACTTGTTTCCGCGCCCTGCGGTGAAAGGCCGAGCAAACTTAGTCTGCTAATCCGTCGACAATGACATCGACATTGTTCCTGAAGTGGCGAAGCATGTTTTGAGCGGTTGATTGTCTTTCGACACCCACCGCGCTTCAATGAAATTTGAGCAGGTTTATTGGCTTTAAATACGTTTGTTGAATCCAAGTACGTAAAGTTAATTCAGGGCAAACCCGAAACATTAATCACACCGACAAATAGCAAGGATGGTCAAAAAATCGTTCGATGCCCGTCGTGTAAAATAGCTTTGTGGGGTCATTACACCGGCGCGGGGGATATCATAAGTTTCGTTCGAGTTGGGACGTTAGATGACCCTAACGTTTTGAAACCTGACATCCATGTTTTTACCCCGGCTAAACAAGATTGGCTTCAGCTATCCAATGATGTTCCTCAAGTTGATGAGTACTACCAAAAAGTAGATTACTGGCCGATTGAAAGTATTGATCGATTTAATCAGGTAAAGGGCAATTAGGGGGCACGGTGGATTGCGAAGTGATGGTACGCAAAATTAATCACGAGCGGCTATCGCTGTAAGCCGCTCAGAAGCATCGCTCGCAAGCGTTTGGGTCAGTACAAAAGCTCCCATTTCGCGCCCGAGACGGGCCGCTTGACCGGACCACAGCGATGAGAAATCGTCTTTGCCGGCAGCTTCCGCCTTCGCTTTCAAGGGGGCGAGGACGCCGCCCGCCGTGGGAAAAGCGGGCGTTTTGTCGGATATGAGGCCGATTTCCCGCATGACCCGATTGAGGAGGCTGCGCGCCGGCCGTCCGGAGAATAAATTGGTGAGGGCCGTGCCGTCGTCATGGGCGGCAGTCAGTGCAGCCCGGTGCAATGGGGTAATCGTCGCCTCAGGCGTAAACAAATAGGCGGTGCCAATTTGCACAGCCGCCGCACCCAGGGCGAAGGCAGCAGCTATGCCGCGTCCATCGGCGATGCCACCCGCGGCAATCACCGGCACCTGGACCGCATCGACAACTTGTGGGACTAAAGCCATGGTGCCAACTTGGCTGGAAACCTCGTCAGTCAAAAACATTCCCCGGTGCCCACCGGCCTCGGCTCCCTGGGCGATAATCGCATCGCAGCCGCGATATTCCAGCCATTGTGCCTCTTCAACTGTGGTTGCAGAGCAAATCACTATGCATCCGGCTGATTTGACCCGGTCCAACAGAACACGTGCCGGCAAGCCAAAATGGAAACTGACGACTTCGGGTTGCAGTTTCTCAACGACCGCACACATATTTTCATCGAAGGGCACACGGCTAATACGGGGTGTCGGGGTAGCGGTATCCAGCCCATACTCAGTGTAATAGGGCGCAAGATGATTTTTCCACGCGGTCTCCCGGTCCGGATCGAGCCCGGCCGGTGCATGACAGAAAAAATTAAGGTTAACGGGACTGTTTGTCCGCTGCCGAATGACGTGAAATTCAGCCTGGAATTTTTCGACTTCCAGCATCGCACAGGGAAGCGAGCCGAGCCCGCCCGCTTCACACGTCGCGACAACCATATCTGCTCCACTGGCTCCCGCCATAGGTGCTTGGATGATCGGAAATTTGATGCCAATCAAATCGATAAAACTGGTATTTGGCCACATGGGGATCGTTCCCTTATGCCTCTACGCTTTAAAAAATTCGCCTTGGGGCGCGATCAAGTCTTCCCGATCGGGTCCATCATTTTTGACATTGCCGACCGCTTTGTCCACCGGGAATGCTTTCATCTGATCGGCGCGAAAAGGAAGCTTTGCGACCTCCAGCGCATGGTCGCGCTTTCCCTCGAGCCAGAGATCATAGTTTTCCTGTGGCAGTAAAACCGGCATGCGGTGATGAATTTGGGCGACCAAAGTATTGGCGTTTGTAGTCAAAATGGCGAACGATTCTATTGTTTTACTCTCGCCATTGACCGTGCCTACCCAACGGTCCCAGACTCCGGCAAAGCAAAACGGCTGTAGGTCTTTGAGCCCAATGTAGTAGGGGACCTTAGCTCCCTTCGTGCCCTTCCATTCAAAAAAATTCATCGCCGGAATGAGGCAGCGTTTCGATTGTATCGGTTCGCGGAATGCAGGTTTATGTTCAATGCCATCCACTTTGGCGTTGAACATAGCGTATTTTTGCGAGGGTTCTTTGGCCCAATGGGGGGTTAACCACCACTGCATCATCACGCACTCCCGCACGTCGCCGATCTGGCGAACGACCGGCACTAGCTGAGTGGGCGCAATGTTAAAGCGAGGCTCCAAATTAAGCGCCGGGCCAACCGTCGTCAGACGCGACAGATCGACGATCTCGGACCAGGTCATGTTTTGCGTGGCAAAGCGTCCGCACACGTTGGTTTGTCCTCGTACCGTAGGGGTGACGATTAAAATCCTGCAATGCTCCTAGGAGCGCAGCGGTGACGATCATAGTCCTGCAAAGCAGGATGGCGGATGGAGTGGGATTCGAACCCACGAAGGGCTATGAACCCTTGCCGGTTTTCAAGACCGGTGCCTTCAACCACTCGGCCACCCATCCGTGCCGGCAAACATACTCAGTATCGCGCTTGGCGCAAGCCAAACGGCCCCAAGCTTCCGCCTACTTAATCTCGACGAGGATCTCGCGGTAACGGGTGTCGCCGATGTTCTTTGCGTCGTGGGTGGCGGAAATGCGGACGCCATTTAAATCGATCTCACCATCCGCAACCTCGACCCAATAGGTGGCGCCTGATGGGATTTCAAACTCACTGCGGTTTTCCCCGTTTTCGTCAAACGCCTCCATTTTGGCGCCCTCGAGCGCCTGAATGATGTAGCTATTTTCGTGGGTGTGCATACCCGTACTTTCGCCCGGCTCGAGCACCATCTCCCAAACCACCACTTTGTCGTTTTCCATTAATTTTGTCGTTGCGATATCTGCCATTTGTTCTCTCCTTAAGAGAGTGAATGCGAGGGCCTTAGATTTACTCCCCCGCCATACGCACTTCGTGACGCTAGGCAATACCCGGCACGCACTTATTTACATAACCCGTACTTACTTTATCTCGATAACGAATTCCCGATAACGGGCGACGTCTATATTTTTGACGTCATGGGTCGCCGAATAACTCACCCCGTCCAAAATCATTTTATCACCTTCTACGTCGGCCCAGTAAGTGTCACCTGAGTGAAGTTCAACCTCGAACGGATCTTTGCCACTTTCGTAAGTTTCGCTAAATTTCACGCCTTCATTCAACTTTTCCTGAAGAGCTCTTTGGATTTCTTTCGCCCGATCGGCTTTTTGCCCGAGACCGACTTCGATCGCCGTACTAAGTACATCCGCGTTGGGTTTTTTGGTGTCGTTATCGTCGCTCAATTCACTCTCCTGTCATTGAGCCGGGGGGCGAACCCCCTCCAGGCGCACTATTATACCGTAATCCCGGCCAGCGTGTTTGTTGGGATAACTGGATAGGGCGGTCCACACGTCACCGGTATTGTAGTCAAAAGCAATCATGCGGCCATAGGCCAACGACGAGGGGATGCGGTAGCTCTCGAAAGTCTCAGATTTAGGATCGAACCGATAGAGGGCATTTGCGCCATTGCCATCAATCCACACTGTCTCTGACGCGCCATCATAACGCACGGCGTAGGGAAATGTGTCCGGATCGGGCAGGGGATATTCTTTGAAAGTACCCTGCTTGATATCGTAGCGCGCGAGCGTTCCCGTGCCGGAATTGGGGATCCATAGGCGGTCGTCCAAATCCACGTCGATACGGTGCGG
This sequence comes from Alphaproteobacteria bacterium, assembly GCA_029941135.1. Classification (GTDB taxonomy): domain Bacteria; phylum Pseudomonadota; class Alphaproteobacteria; order JAPYRI01; family JAPYRI01; genus JAPYRI01. Next base: position 12,782 of record JAPYRI010000012.1, read on the forward strand.
GCCACTGTTCGCCCGCGGCATGGTCAACTCGGTTACTTGTCCGGTCTTCGGATCTAGGACGCCCAATATATTGTCACCGTATTTGGTGTACCAAACCCGCCCTTGGCTATCCATGGCGATCCCGTAAGGGTGGCCGCCGTCGCCGGGAAGCGGGTGTTCAGTCAAATTGCCGCTGTCCGGGTCGAGGGCGACCAGTGCATTGGTGCCAAATTCGGTCATCCACATGCGGCCATCATTGTCGAACTGCACGAGCCCATATTCGTCGTAGGCAAACGAATGCACCAGCGAACCTTTTTGAAAGCCGCCATAAAGGCGAAAGGTTCCGTCTTTAGGATCAAACCGCGCGACCATGTCGGTCAACTGCAAGGTAATCCACAAATACCCCGCCCGGTCAAAATGAAGGGTGTGCATGCCGCCGCCCTTAACCGGCATTTTGTAGATGGTTTGCGCGCCTGTGCGCGGCTCGATGCGGATCAAATCGTCTTTTACATAGTCGCCGACCCAGGCCGCCCCGGTGTTCGGATCAATCGTCATATCGTGGGCCCAGGAAGCCGCGTCACCGACGTCGTACTCGGTGATCACCACGCCCGCCGTCGCGTCTTCACCCGGATCGGGCACGGGGATGTTCGCCGGCTGCACGCCAAATTTATGCGCGACCAGCCACGCCGCCAATTCTTCATTGTCAAAATCGGGAATAACGCGGTAGATATCGACGCTTTCGCGCATCATCTGAATAACCGCCTCCCAATCATCTTGGTCACGCGGACCGCGAACGATTTTCGACCCGCCTTCGTGGCATACAGTGCACCCGGTGATGAAACGCGCTTTCATGTCACCTTCGGGCAACGCCGCCAGCCACATGTTCCCGGCAAGTTGATCGGCCACGTCTTCGGTCGCGGCTAGGGTAAAGTTCCGGGCGCCGCCTTTCTCATTCACGGTCATGTCGCCGGAACTGGTAGTGAAACCAATTTTTGCCGCTTTTACGGTATAGGTTTCAGTGAATAAATTCGGCAACTGGTAACGGCCATCCACACCCGACACAACGGACACAGTCATTTTTCGAATTTGTTGTTTGGCCGAGACGAACGCCCCCGATATGGGTTTGCCTCCTGTATCCGTCACCACACCTGAAAGTGTGGCTGCATTGCCGCTCCACACTGATAAAAATACCAGCGCCAACGCAGTCAACGTCATCATCCAAACCCTATACATAGTTCAATCCTCGAATACCTAATATCCGAACAGTGCCAACTCGGGCTGGATTCGGCAAGTGAGACCGGCTAACTTTTTTAACCATGAGCACTCAAAAACCGTCTAGAGCCAAGAATGCCAGCGAACCCCATTGGTTTCACGACGCGCTTTGCGCACCCCGCGAGGACCGGAGTGTGCAGGTAAGCGGCTGCCAAATCCATTACCTATTGTGGAGTGACGACGACACCAAGCCTGGGTTGCTGCTGGTTCATGGCATGGGTGCCCACGCTCACTGGTGGAGCTTTATCGCCCCATTTTTCATCGAACATTATAGAGTGGCCGCCGTTGATTTTGGCGGCTTTGGTGACAGCGGCTACCGTCAGGAGTACTCAGCCCAGGGTTTCGTCGACGAATTGATGGCAGTGTGCGCTGACGCGGGTTTTGGCGACAATACCATCATCGTCGGCCACAGTTTTGGCGGGTTTGTAACCCTTCAAACAGCGCTTGAGCATGGCACCCGGTTAAAAGGTGTGGTGCTTGTCGATTCTCCAGTACGCCCTCCCGATTACGATTGGGAAAACCGCATCCGCACATCGCCCATCCGGCCCAAACGAACTTATCCGGACAGAAATTCAGCTATCGCTCGATTTCGCCTGCGGCCACCCCAGGAATGCGCTAACACGTACGTCATGGAATACATTGCTCATCATTCTGTGCGCGAAGTAGAGAACGGCTGGGAATGGAAGTTCGATGACAAAATTTTCGATACTTTTAAGCGCGGCAGCATGTCGACGGATTTGGCCGGCATTCCGTGTCGTATGGCCGTGATCTTCGGCGAAGAAAGCAAATTGTTCTCACAGGAAATTGCCGACTATATGTTTAAGGTATTGGATCGCAGTGTTCCCTTTGTGTCGATCCCGGAGGCTGAGCATCACATCTGGCTCGATCAGCCGCTTGCCTTTATTTCGACCTTGCGAACCCTGCTCGCGGAATGGCGTCACTCCCGGCCCCAGCGCGGAGACCGGCACCTCTGATCGTCCCATCTTGAAATCAACGCGCAATAAACCCAACTGGTATCGCACGGTAGAAGGGCCACTCGGCGTTCGCCCTATTGGCCATCATCCGTTATCGGGGAGTGCGTCGCGCCTGTATACCGGGTCGACTTGGGCAATGGCAAAAACGTGGTGGCAAAAATCAGTTCGGCAGACGGGTCAGGAAACCTGGTGCTCGAAGGCGCCATGCTTGAATATCTGGGCCAAGAAAGCTTACTATCGGTGCCCGAAGTCTATTTGAAAAATAAACGCCTTTTGCTGATGGAGCATGTGCCGGGCGACAGCCAAATTGATGCGCAAGCAGAAGAGCACGCGGCGGAGATGCTGGCCGGCCTCCACAATATTCTTGGCCCCGATCATGGTCGCTTGGGATATAGCTTCAAGCTGGACACTGTAATTGGCGGCCTGAAGCAACCCAATCCCTGGACCCGCTCTTGAGTCGCATTCTTCCGCGATCACCGTCTACTGTATATGGCGCGGGAAGCGTTCGACGCCGGGCAATTAGATCTTCCAATGTTGCAACGGATTGACCGGCTGGCCGAACGTCTTCCTGAGCTGATCGACGAACCGTTGCTCCCTTCTCTCATTCATTGCGATATGTGGACCGGCAATATTATTGTCATTCGAGGCCGTATCACCGGATTCATCGTCCCGGCCTTGTGTTATGCCGACGCCGAATTGGAACTTGCCTTCAGCACGCTATTCGGCACGTTCGGCCAGCCCTTCTTCAAACGTTACGGCAAAATTCGACCAATTGCGGAAGGTTTTTTCGAGGTCAGGCTCGACATTTACAATCTGTGGTATCTGCCCATCCATGTACGTTTGTTTGGCGGCTGTTACGTCGAATCAGTCGAGCGCATACTCCGCCGACATAGCCTGTAGCTCACCCAGCGGATGTTCAGCTTCGATACGGTAAATGGCGCCGCTGTGCGCGCGGAAGCTTGAAAACAGATGAAACGCCTCAACCCCAAACGGCACGCTTTGAAAATAACTGTTGGCGGCAACGAAGTCGCTCAGTCGGGCTTTGGGTGCGTTCTTTAAGCGCGCCAAAGTCACATGAGGGTGAAATTTACGCGTATCCGGGGGCAAACCGGCGTGCACCAACACGGCTTCAATCCGGTCACGCAGGTGAACAAGCGCGTCATTGCGCTTCACACCCAGCCACAAAACAGGTTCGCGACCGCGGGGACCGAAAGTGCCACATCCGGCAAGCTCAAGCGAAAATGGTGTACTCTTGATGCCTGACAAAGCCCCGTGGATATCGTCGGCGACGGCGCCGTCCACTTCGCCGATGAACCGCAAAGTCAGATGCATTTACTCATGCGTCTGCCAGCGGGCGCCGGGCACACCACCGTGCAAAAGACTCAGATGCTGTTTAACAATTTTGGGTAAGGGGATCGCGACGAAAAGCCGTTCCATGGCAAAACTCCACCGCCTTAAGTGCACACCTACAGCTCTTGCCTGAATTGAAACGCATTCCGGCAGAGTTGGCGAGCAAAATATCACTGCCGTCCGGGCGCCTAGTGCTAACATGTCGATAGCTACGGCTTTTGCAATGGCAGATCCACAAAAATGTGTAAGGGCAGGGTGGGAATTTAGCATGACGAAATTCGGTTTGCGGGAGCCGATCACCCGAGTTGAAGATCATCGCTTGCTGTCGGGACAGGGGCAATACACGGATGACATTCAGTTGCCCGGTATGAGTTATGCCTATGTGCTGCGCTCACCCCATGCACACGCGCGCCTGGGCAAAGTTGATACGACCGCCGCCCTAGCCGCGCCGGGTGTAATTACAATCCTGACCGGTGCCGACATTTCCGCCGAGGAACTAGGGGATATGCCTTGTGTGGCGGAAGTGGAAAACCGCGACGGCACCACGCGCGCCGATACACCCCGACCGATTTTGGCCAAAGACCGGGTCCGCCACGTGGGCGAGCCCGTTGCGCTGGTGGTTGCCGACAGTTTGGCGTCAGCCCAAGACGCGTCCGAGCTGATCGAGGTGGCGTATGATCCTCTGCTAGCGACTGCCGACACGGAGGGTGCAACCAAGGAAGGTGCGCCGCAAGTGTGGGATCACATTCCCGGAAACGTCTGTTTCGATTGGGAAGACGGCGATAAAGCGGCCGCAGATGCGGCGTTTGATCAAGCCGCACACGTGACCACCATCCGCATCGTCAATAACCGTCTGGTGTCGAACGCCATGGAACCGCGGGCAACCATCGGCGATTACGATGCCAATTCGGGGCGCTCGACGCTGTATACGCCGAGTCAGGGGGTCCATTTCGTTCTGCCACAAATCGCCGATGTGATCCTTAAAATCGGCGCGAATAACCTGCGGGTGGTCAGCCCCAATGTGGGCGGCGGTTTTGGCACCAAAGCGTTTCTCTACCCTGAGCAAGCCCTGGTGGTTTGGGCCGCACGCAAAATCGAACGCCCGGTGAAATGGACGAGTGAGCGCACCGAAGCGTTCCTCTCGGATGTGCAGGGACGGGATTTAGTCAATTTCGCCGAACTGGCCTTGGATGCGGATGGCCACTTCCTCGCCATTCGAGTCAAAACTTATGGGGCGATCGGTGGCTATCTGTCGAATTTTATCCCATTTGTCCTGACCATTGGCCCCACCGGCATGCTCACCGGCACGTACAATATTCCGGTCGCCTATGTGAGTGTGAAGGGGGTTATGACCAACACTGTGCCGGTAGACGCGTATCGGGGCGCAGGCAGACCCGAAGCCATCTATGTGATTGAACGGCTGGCTGACTTGGCGGCAGGAGAAATGGGCATCGACCGCATTGAAATTCGCCGTCGGAACTTTGTTAAGCCGGAGCAAATGCCTTACCCGACGCCACTGCACCATGAATTTGACAGTGGCGAATTTGAGGCCCTCATGGATACCTGCCTTGCGCGCGCAGACTGGGATGGTGCGCCTGCCCGCAAAGCCGCAGTTGTAAAAGAAGGGCGTCTTCACGGCATTGGTCTCGCGGTCTATATCGAGCGGTGTGGCGGTGGATTTCCCGAAACCGCGACCGTGCGCTTTGAGGAAAATCGAACCGTGACGCTTGTGTTGGGAACGCAGGACGGCGGTCAAGGCCACCAAACCGCTTATCGTCAGGTATTGTGCGACAGATTGGGCATCGATGCCGAGGACATCACAGTTCTACAGGGTGATTCCGATCTGGTGCCATCAGGCCTCACCGGCGGCTCACGTTCCTTGCCAGTGGGCGGTGCCGCGGCAGCAGGCGCGGCCGAAGGCGCGATCGAGAAAGGCAAACCTATAGCCGCTGAAATGCTCCAAGCCGACGTGGCGGAAATCGTTTTCGATAACGGCCTGTACACTGTGCCCGGCACCGGTCGCCAAGTGCCGCTGTTCGATGTGGCGGAAGCGGCCCGAACACCTGAGTTTGCCTCAAAAACCGGAGAACTAGGATTGACTGAATCTTTCGTTCAAACACCGACCGCCCACACCTATCCGAATGGCTGCCATATTATTGAAGTAGAAATAGACCCGGACACCGGCCAGATAGAGATCACCCGCTACACAGTGGTCGACGATTTCGGTGACACGGTCAATCCGCTGCTTTTGGAAGGGCAAGTCCAAGGTGGCGCCCTCCAAGGCACCGGCCAAGCATTGTGCGAACAAACGGTCTATGACCCGGACAGTGGGCAGCTATTGAGCGGCTCGTTTATGGATTACGCCCTGCCGCGCGCAGATTTGGTACCGACTTTTGATTTTTCCACCCGCAACATCCCATGCAAAACCAATCCGCTGGGATTGAAAGGGGCTGGCGAGGCGGGCGCCATCGGCTCACCACCTGCCTTGGTTAGTGCCGTGGTTGATGCTCTCAATCCGCTCACTAACCTCACGCATATCAATATGCCGCTGACGCCAGAAACCATTTGGCGTGCGTTGAATCAAAATTAGACAATAGGCTCATTAGAACAATTGATTATAGGGATACTTTCGTGTGACGAATGAAGAGTTTGTAGATTTGCTCAACCGGCACCCGCAACCTTGCGCCACAACATTGGGGCAAACATTGATCACTGTTGACCAGGAGGCGGGGCGTGCACTTTCTACTTTTGTTGCCAAGCCCGAGTTTTGCCACTCAAAAATTATTGTCCAAGGTGGTTTCTTGACCGGTATGGTCGACACCGTCATGACTCAGGCCTTGTTCGCTATTATGGGTCTGGATTTTGTCGTGCCCACCCTGGAGCTGAAAGTGAGTTTCCTTGCACCGGCAAATCCAGGAATATTACGGGGCGAAGGGGAAGTCTTGCGGCATGGCAAACATATTGCATTTTTAGAAGGCACATTGTTCAACGAGGGCGGGGCAAAGTTGGTCAGAGCTTCGGCTACAGTTCGGATTTTTCCAAAGCCGCCCAGAAATTAACCATCATCGATTAATCGGGGAGACATATGTGATGAGCATTGAAACAATTGATCGGGAAACCAGTGCCGGACGCATCGAAGGGTTTTGCTATCCAAAATTCGCGAGCGTCGCCGACTCATTCGCTAAAAACTTCGAAAGCAAGGGCGAAGTAGGCGCGTCGGTGTGTGTCACTTTAGATGGCAAAACCGTGGTTGATTTGTGGGGAGGATCGGCCGACCCGGCCAATAATAAGTCCTGGCAGGAAGACACCATATCGACGGTTTACTCCTGCACCAAGGGAGCCACCGCCCTCTGTGCGCATGTACTGGCGAGCCGGGGAAAGCTGGACATAGACGCGCTGGTCACCGACTACTGGCCTGAATATGGCGTAAACGGTAAGGAGAATACCACTGTTCGGATGATGCTCGACCACACAGCCGGCGTGCCGGTTAGTCGGGACAAGCTCAAGGAAGGTGCCTTCCATGACTGGGATTACATGGTCGACAAACTGTCAAACGAAGAGCCGTTCTGGGTGCCCGGCACGCGTAGTTCCTATCACGCAATAAATTTTGGCTGGACCGTGGGCGAGCCTGTACGCCGGGCCTCAGGCAAAACACTTGGCACCTTTTTTCAAGAAGAAATTGCGCAACCCCTGGATATTGATTTTTGGATTGGGTTGCCGGAAGAGCAAGAGCCACGCGTGGCGCCTCTAATCCCGCCGGATGGGGCTCCCGACGGCGGCGACCCTATGTTCCGCGCTTTCCTGGAAGACCCAGAATCTGTAGCCGGACGGATAATCACCAGCATCGGTACAGATTTGTCGCCAGGGTGCCATTTGCGGGCCGACCGAGCGGCGGAAATTGGCGGTGCCACCGGCACCACCAACGGACGTGGACTTGCCGGCATGTACGCCGCCCTGGCCTGCGGCGGCACATTGAACGGTGTAAATTTAGTCGATGATGACACGCTCAACCGCATGGGGACCACCAGCGCCGCCACTCACCAGGATGGATCACTGCAGGTGCCGGTGCGATTTGCGCCTGGGTATATGAAATCCATGGACAACCGGCGCAATTTTCCTGGAGATTTCAGCTGCCTGATGGGCACCGATGCGTTTGGACATGTTGGCTATGGCGGCAGTATCGGCATGGCGGACCCCGCTGCGCGCATGAGTTTTGGCTACACCATGAACCGCATGGGGGCCGGTGTATTGCTCAATGATCGTGGACAATCATTGCTGGACGCGGTTTACCGCGCACTTGGCTACCGCTCCAATATGGGCGGGACCTGGGTTAAATAGGTAAAATCGGGCGGTTTTCGCAACAGACTGTCCATGTAAACGAAACGACGCGGATCATGACAAACATGCGTGAGCGCGCTATACTTAAGGGAGTTTTATAAGCGCAGGGGCGCGGAGCAAAAACTCCGCTCCAACAATGGAGGGATAAATGGCTGAGAATACGAATTCTGTATTTGAGTTTAGGGGTCTCAATCACGTCGCGCTGGTGAGCAAAGACATGCAGCGCACGGTTGATTTCTACACCAATGTCCTGGGCATGAAATTGGTTAAGTCGATAGACTTGCCGGCAGGGGTTGGCCAGCATTTCTTTTTCGACATGGGCAATGGCGCATGCTTGGCATTTTTCTGGTTCACCGAAGCTCAGGATCGGATACCAGGGGTTTCCAATCCCAAAGAAAATTTCGACCCGGAGATTGCGTTCAAAGACCCGGACGCTTTAACTTCTTCCCACGGTTCCATGAACCACATCGCCTTTGACGTTTCGCCCGAAAAGTTCGATGAATATTATCAAAAACTAATCGACAAAGGCGTTGCTGTCAGCCCGGTGATGAACCACGACACGTCAAAAACCCAAGTGTCGGAAGAAGTCACTGATGATGTTTGGGTCCGCTCGGTTTATTTCCAAGACCCTGACGGCATCGTACTTGAGTTTGCCTGCTGGCAGCGGGAGTTTGATTCCAAATGGGGCGACCGTTCAGACCACGTTCCGGCAACCCCAGCGGACAAAGACACGTTCCGCAAAATGGGCGCTGAATTCATGAAGGAAATGGCCGCGGAAGCCGCTGAATAAATTCAGCCGCGTTCATCGCAGCAAAGTCACGCCGGGCAGGGGTCAATCCTTTGTCCGGCGCATTTCGTCCAGCATCTTGTTGAAATCGATCCCTTCAGGCATAGGCACCTCAACCACGCGCTCATCCACATTGTCATATTCCAACCGCAAAGCCCGGCACATGGTCGCGTGCAATTGATAGGTGCAGATAAAATAAGTTAGTTCCAGAATTTCCTCGTCGGAGATGCCGGCCTTTAGTGCGGCAAATAAATCGTCACTGGTGCGCCCACGATCCAATATCAGAGCATCGGTGTAGCCGAGCACGGCGCGCTCCAAAGATGTGAACAGGTCGGATGCTGGCCACGATGGTATGGCGGCAATTTTCTCATCGCTCAGTCCCGCCGCCCGGCCGGCTTTGCAATGTTGTGAAAAAACAAACTGACTACCGACTTGATAACCGGCGCGAATGAGGGCAGTCTCCCGCAAGGCCCCATCCAGCTTGGCTTTGTTTTCGCCGGTTAAAAATCCAAATATTTCGAAGCCCTGCACAGCATGGTCGAGTATATGCGGCGCTAGTGCAAACACCGTCCACCAATCACCCGGTGTTCCCGTGGCCGTACCCGGTTCGGCAACAGGATCACGATCCCCAAAAAGTTTATCGTAACATTCGATGGCAGATGGTGATGCTTCTGCCCGGGGCACCTGTTTCAATCGCGGCATGTCTAATCTCCTTCCCATAATGAAAACCGAATATACAGGAGTGTAGACAGCCAGCGCTAGACGGATACGTGCGCTAAGGTAAACTGATTGGACGGTCAATCGTCGGTTACACATATGAAACTTTCGTCCCGAATGTGCGCGCTAATCGAAGGATTGAGGCTTGTCGCGCTTTGCCTAGCGTTGATCGTGATGATGTTAGCGCTCGCGCCAGCAAAGTCGGGCTTTGCACAAGAGCTTACAGGCAAGCCCCGCGTCCTTGACGGCGACACTATAGAGATTGCCGGGCAACCGATCCGGCTCGCAGGCGCGGATGCGCCACCGGCAAATGCTATATGTGGCGCACTAGGGCACGAATGGCGATGTGGGCAAGAAGCAACGTTTGCTCTGGCCTACGCGGTCGCGGAACACTGGGTTACTTGCGTCCCACGGGATGAGGATGCATTGGGGATACTGGTCGCGAGATGTAAGGTCGGCCCCTATGATTTAGCCGAACGAATGATAGCTGATGGCTGGGCCATGGCGGTCGGTGGTTATGACTTCGCAGAAAGTATTGCCAAACGCGAGAGGAAAGGAATTTGGCGTGATGACTATGTACCACCACCCGGATGGATTAGGCGCTAAAGAATTATTTGTCTGCGTCTATTTAGCCAATTAAACGATTTTCGCTCAGTTGTTCGAAATACCGGGACCGTCGATGGTAATGGCGGGCTCGCTCCCAATCATCTTCGGTTGCAGTACCATTGGCGACCTTAGCGACCATATGCTCGGCAAATTTTTTGCGATCACGGCCGATCCGCTCTATGGCGTCGCGCAACTCTTGATATGTCATTTCGACACCTCAACCTGGATTGGGCGGCATGGGCACCTTTTTACTACCAATGCTGCCATTAGGGCCGCGCACGTTAGCCCATTGACTTATTAGAGGATAGCAGTAGTTCTGCATTCATAAAATGCATGCTTGTGATTGTCTTCATAGGCAAAGTGAATACTGCTTGCTCAATAAAATGCCAGCGCAAATAGTCCACAAGCTCTCAACGACGTAGAAATGTGATTGACGTTTCTTAATGCGTACCCCGTATATTTCGGCGTCAGACACAGGCCATACTTGATCGGTCTGAGCTGCAATTTAATCGCTTCAATGGGAGAGGAAACGGGCAGGTTGATAGAACGGCCGCCTTGTAGGGGACAAAAACATGACCAATGCCGACCATCGGACACTGCAAACCGAACTTGATTATAAAGTTCAAAATCCGAAAATATTACCGGTTAAGGGAGTATGGGATTCGAAAGACAAGCGGCAATTCCGCCTCCATCCATTGGCTGCAGAGACAATATTGATTACCAATGGAAAACGTTTCCCCTGCGCCATTGAAGATATTGCGATCGGTGGATTAAGGGTGAAAGTCGATGCTGCGCTACCAATCCATACTTTGGTCAAATTTGAAGACGAATTGGCGGGTATTCTGAAAGGCAAGGTGCTGCGAAATAACTCCGGGACGACTGTCATCAAGTTCAATAACAACAAGGGTTCTGCGGCCTACATGCTTGGTCTGATGTGCAGTCAGAAAAAGGCTTAATTCAGGCGAAAACAGGGCGCCATCACCATTACTTCACTGGCTATTCTTGCTGTTATTCCACCGAAATTGAAATCGGTTTGTCGAAACTGGGGACCCCTAGAATGACTGCCTATGTGATCGCGCAAATCCAAATCTCGGATCCCGAGGTCTACCAGCAATATTCAGAAAGCTTCATGCCGACATTCGCGAGTTTTAAAGGCGAGGTCACGGTTGTCGGTGATAGTTTTGACACACTAGAAGGAAAGTGGGACGGCGGTCGTACTGTGATCCTTAAGTTTCCCGACAAAGCAGAAGCTCTGCGTTGGTGCGATTTACCAGAGTACCAAGAAATAATTCAGCTCCGTTTCAAGGGAGCGAACGCAAACATCATTCTCGCCGAAGGCTTTATTCCGCCAACTGAGTGAAGACGTTTTTATTCCGCCGCCATTTCCAAAATCTCCATCACTTGATCCGGTCCGGTGATTTCGCGTGGATTGGTGCGCGTCCAAAAATCATGCATGGCGCCCTTGGCCAGTTGCTCAAATTTATCCCGCTCAATGCCCACTTCTTTTAAGGAACGCGGCATACCCAAACCGCGAATGAAATCGTCTACGGCATCTGCGGCCTCGTCGCCAGCCCGCCCTAATGCTTGCGCGATGCGTTTTTGCCGGTCGCCGTTGACACTTTTGTTATAGCGCATCACAGCCGGGGCCATCACACACGATGTGTGACCATGGGGGACATTGAACGAGCCCCCCATTATGTGTCCGATGGCATGACTGGCGCCCATATCAACTCCCGCTACCAATGGCACGATCGACATCCACATGCCCATTTGGCACTTGAGGCGAGCATCCAGATCGTCAGGTGCGTTCTTCACGCGGGGCAAGCCCTCGTTGATCAATTCAATCGCACCCAAAGCTAGCGTGTCACAATAAGCGTTGGATTTAAGCGAACCTATGGTCTCAAGCGCGTGATCCAAGGCACGTACCCCAGTTGAAATCCACAGCCATTCCGGCGTATGGAGCGTGATAGCGGGATCAAATACCACCGCGCGGGGAACCAACTCGGGATGGTCATACGCTTCTTTCATGTTCTTCACTGTGTCAGTGCAGCCACCCAGCGCATTGAACTCGCCCGCCGACATGGTGGTCGGAACGGCAATCTGATGGACGAAGCCGCCGTCAAATTCGGGTTTAAGGATGCTGCCATCCTTATTGACCCGCCAATGATAGGGCTCCAGTTGGTCGGGTTCCGTCAAATTGTGGCGCAAAGCTATCGCCATCACTTTGGCGGCATCCGTCGCCGAACCGCCGCCGACCGTCACGATGAGGTCGGTATCCAATTCACGGGCCTTAGAGGCGGCATCGAGAACATCTGTGCGCGGCGTATGGGGCGCGATTTTATCGTGATACCCCGCGTACCGGTCTCCCAGTGCCTTACGTATCTTGTCAATCTCATCGGTTTCACGATCTAAAGTACCGCTGACCACTAGAAAAACCCGCCTTGCATCCCGGCGTTCGGCTTCCTCGGCAACCGCCTGGGCAGCGGGCATGCCAAAAATAACCCGGTCAAGCGCGGTACAATTGATTATTCCTGTGGGCAGCATGTGGTATTTCTCCTAAAATACAAGGCATCCAGTTTACCCCTTGCCAAACGGCCCTAGGGTCCTCGATATGCTCTGTGCCGAGCTTAGGTTGAAATCGCGGCAAATCAAAGGGGGCAAAGAATTGAAGAAATTTAACGTCGGCGATGTGTTGATCACTCAAGTTGTCGAATGGGAAGGTACCTTCCCGAGCCCGGACAGTTTATTGAATGGCTAACGTCGGAAGACAATACGTGGCCGCCCGATTTGCATGGCGGCAATCACCATATGGGCACCACTCGTATGGCCGACGACCCCAAAAAAGGGGTCGTAGATAAAAACTGTCGCGTCCATTCAGTCGGTAACCTTTACGTTGCGGGATCGTCGGTGTTTTCAACATGCAGCTATGTAAACCCAACGCTCACGATCGTCGCTATGTCGTTGCGGCTGGCCGATTACTTGAAACAGCGCTTCATTTAGTAGGAGCGGGGCAATCCCAGTACGTGCTGGGCGATATAGGCAAGGATCAGGTTGGGTGAAATGGGTGCCGTTTTAAGCAGCCGCACTTCTCGCCATTTACGCTCAATGTCGTATTCACGCGCAAAGGCAAACCCTCCAAACGTCTGAAAGCATGCCTCCGCCGCATTCCACCCAGCATCTGCCGCCATCAATTTGGCCATGTTGGCTTCGGGACCACACGGCAAGCCAGCGTCGAACAAAGCGGCCGCTTTGCGGATCATCAAATCGGCAGCTTCAGTTTCCGAATGCGCTTTGGCTATGGGGAATTGAATCCCCTGATTCTTGCCAATTGGCGCGCCAAAAACAACCCGTTCGTTGGCGTAGTCGACCGCCCGCCGGATGAAGTATTTAGCATCGCCCAAGCCTTCGGAGGCGACCAACGTGCGTTCTGCGTTCATGCCGTCCAAGATGTAGCGAAAACCTTTTCCCTCTTCGCCGATAAGGCTATCCGCAGGAATGTGTAAATTATCAAAGAACAACTCGTTTGTGCTGTGATTAACCATGGTATCGATGGGCCTAATTTCGAGCCCATTGCCCACCGCGTCACGCAGGTCCACAAGAAAAACCGAGATCCCGTGAGTCTTCTTCTCAACTTGGTCGGCGGGAGTAGTTCGCGCTAGCAATAGCATGAGATCTGACTGAAGCGCGCGACTGGTCCAAATTTTCTGGCCGTTTACCAAATAACCATTGCCGTCAGGCACGGCACGTGTTTTGAGTTGTGTGGTGTCGGTGCCGGTGGTCGGTTCACTTACCCCAAAGGCTTGTAAGCGCAATTTACCGGTCGCAATATCGGGCAAGTACTTTTCTTTTTGTGCGTCGCTGCCATGCCGCAATACTGTGCCCATGGTGTACATCTGAGCATGGCATGCCCCCGCGTTACAGCCGTTCTCGTGGATAGATTCAAGAATAACCCCGGCCGCCCGCAGGGGTAGCCCAGCGCCACCGTATTGTTCGGGGATCAGCGCGGCTAGAAAACCGGATTCTGTCATGGCATTGACGAAATCTTGCGGGTACTCCCGCTTTGCGTCCAAATCTCTCCAATATTCTCCGGGAAAGCCTTCGCACAATTTCCGAACGGCGTCCCGCAGTTCCGGGTAATCTTCGCCTATGTCCATGGTTATGGTTGAGGCATCGGTCATACTTGATCCTTCCTAGCGACGTATACGGAATTCTGCCACACACCTATTTACCTTTGAAGTTGGGTTTGCGTTTTTCATTAAATGCGCGCACACCCTCAAGGCGGTCTTCCGTCGGTACCAATCGATTATAGGCTTCAAGCTCGTAGGCGTAGCCGGCTTTCAGGTCCAATTGGGTCGCCATGGCGATCGACTTCTTGGCTTGCCGCACGGCCAACGGTGCGTTCGCTGCAATACGGCGGGCGGTCGCCAGAGCTTCCTCCATCAAGGTGTCATCATCGCACAACTTATTGATCACACCCCATTCCAAAGCTTGCTCGGCCGTAAACGGCGCGCCGGTTAGAATGATCTCTTTCGCCCTGCGGACTCCAGCGGCACGGGGCAGATTTTGGGTTCCCATGGCACCGGGTAGGAGGCCTAGTGTTACTTCAGTTAGTGCAAATCGAGCCGAGCGAGCGGCATAGGCAAAATCGACCGCCACAGCAAACTCGCAACCACCGCCAAAGGCTGCGCCATTTACCGCTGCGATAATCGGAATAGGGCATTCCATCATCGCCCACACCGCTTGTTCGAACAAAGCATGTTGCTGCTGCCATTCTTCGTCAGTCATATTGTTGCGCTGCTTAAGATCCCCTCCAGCGCAAAATATCTTGTTTCCGGCGCCGGTCAGAATGATGCAGTTGACCCCCTGTTGATCAACGTAAAAACCGGACCACAAATCACGCATATCTGCGCCCATTTGGGTGTTCATGGAATTCGCCGCGTGCGGCCTATTCATGGTTACGACCAAAACCCCATCGTCTTCCGTGAAATCGAGTTTCAGTGTTTCATAATCATTTTTCATGGCTTGCCTGTTACTTGAATTACATTCAATCGTCTTGGGAGTTCTCATTTACGTTAGGCGCCAAATTACGCAGGGGTGGGCGGGCGCCATCGAAAGACAGGGGCAATCCCATCAATTTCATACCGGTGTCACCCGTGTCTTGGAGCATACCCACGGCTTTTGTTTGGGGATGATCCAAAACTTCATCAATACTCTGCGCTGGCGCATTGGGAATACCCTCCGCGTTCAATACTTTCTGCCAGTGCTGGCTGGTATTCTGCCCCAATGTTTTTTCAATGAGGGCATTCATCTCCGCCCTGTAGGCGTCCCGCTGGGGGTTGGTGGCAAAACGTTCGTCCTGGACCCACTCTGGGTGTCCCAAAGCATTGGAAAATTGGGCGAACAAGCGGTCGTTGGAAGCGCCTATCATGAGAAAGCCGTCAGCACACGTGTAGCCTTGATAAGGCACGATACCGCGCACACCTGAGCCCAGTCGTTTTGGCAGTTTACCGGTCGCCTGAAAGTCCGCCGCATAAAAAGTCATCCACCCGAGGGCGGTTTCGAACAAAGAAGCGTCAACAATTCCGCCCCGATTGGTCAACGTACGCCGGAACAAGGCCGCCAGGATGCCGATCGCGCACCACATACCCGTGCCCATGTCGATGACTGAAATTCCCGCGCGCACTGGCGCCTGACCATCCTCACCCATGACGCTCATCACACCACCAAAGGCTTGGACAATGGCGTCATAGCCCGGTTGGTCTTTCATCGGACCTTCAGCGCCAAATGCATGCAAATTGCAATAAATCAAACGAGGATTACGGTCGAGGAGAGCTGCAGACCCCAGTCCCAGTCGCACTACCGCACCTGGACGCATGTTTTGCAGGACAACATCTCCGTTTTGCGTAATCCGCGTACGTAGAGCTTCCAATTCCGTAGGATTTTTTAGATCGTAAACCGAACGCCGTTTATCCCGGTTGATGGCGTGGAATATGGTCGCCGAATCATTCCAAAAAGGGGGACCCCAATTGCGCGCGTCATCGCCTTCCGGGCGTTCAACTTTAATCACATCCGCACCCAAGGCGGCCAAAATCCAGGTGCCATAAGGTCCGGCAATATTGCTTCCGAGTTCAAAAACCCGGACACTTGCAAGCGGCAAATTTTCTGCCAAAAAAACCCTCCCAGCGCCCTGATCCGCAGAGTTTGCAGCCTCCTAGAGCGGGCTGAAAGCTAGGCGCGGCGTCGCCCCCTGTCAACATCGGGACGATGTCTAGTTGACTGGGATATACTAAATCTGAAAACTAGGACGGGACACTGATGACAGATAAGAAAATCAATACTGTTCGCCTACAGGAAATGTCTCGTGCGTACACCCGTTCCGCCGCCTTGTTTTCAGCCATAGACTTGGATTTATTTAGTCATATTGCGAGAGGTGAGGATTCGGTACCCAAATTGGCGACAAAACTCGGCATAAGTCAGCTCAACGCCGAACGACTGACAACAATGTGTGTTGCCTGCGAGCTGCTTACGCGCGACGGCGAACAGTTCGCGAACGCCCCAGATGTTGCCCGTTATTTGGTGAAAGACATGCCCGGATATGCGGGACCTTGGATGCTGTTCACGCAACCCGACTGGGCAAAATGGGGCCATTTATCCGAACATCTTGCTGATCAATCACCACCAACTCAAATCGGCATGTATGAAAATTTTACAGTAGAAGACGCCCGCCGATACCACAAAGCCACTTATAGTATTGGCCTTGGCGCCGGTCGGCATTTTGTTCGGCAGGTAGACTTGTCATCTCGGCGAAAATTACTTGATCTGGGTGGAGGCTCAGGAGGATATTCAATTGCCGCTGCTCATTCTCTCCCGGATTTGACTGCCGTTGTGTTCGACTTACCCCCCGTGACCATCATGGCCGAAGAATACATAACCGAGCATGGTCTTTCTGACCGGGTCAGCACACAAGCGGGTGACTTTACGCACGATCCATTTCCCCAAGACGTCGATGTGGTGGTTATGGCCAGCAATCTGCCCCAATATGGACCGGAGTTAATCGGACAAATTATACAGAAGGCGTTTCATGCCTTGGTGCCGGGCGGCGAAATGCATATGGTCGGAGAAATGCTGGATAACGATCGAAGCGGCCCCTTGGACGCTGCCATTTGGGGATTGGCGGAATCACTCTCGAACAGCACGGGGCTCGCTCACAGCCGAGGTGATTGCGTTCGTTATTTCACCCAGGCTGGATTTACCGAGGTAATGGTGCACGAATTTATTCCCAGCATTCTTGCGCGGGTGAGCGGGACAAAACCAGCTATTTAGCAGGTCAGTCAAAGTCAGCCGAACCGGGCAGGCATGCGATTAGCCGCATCAAGCCGAATAACTTCGCCGTTCAGAAAATTATTTTCGACGATGTGACTTACTAGAGCTCCGAATTCTTCGGTCGGTCTTCCGGGCCGGCTGGGGAAGGGCGCTTCAGCGGCGAGACGATCTGCTATATCACGTGGAGACGTCCGAAAAAGTGGCGTTTCGAACGTGCCTGGTGCTATGGCCATCACCCGGATGCCATATTTTCCAAGGTCCCGCGCCATGGGCAAAGTCATACCAACGACCCCGGCCTTCGATGCTGCATAAGCGACGCCGCCGCCGGGTGAATCGTAAGCTGAAATGCTGGCGACATTGACAATGACACCGCGCTCGCCTTGTTCGTCTGGAGATAATTCCGCCATTTTCTGCGCCGCCATATTGCAGCACAAAAAAGTACCGGTAAGATTGACGGAGATTACATTTCGATACATGTCGCTGGAATGGGAGTCGCCTTTGGTCAGCATTCTTTGATGTGGCCCGATCCCGGCGCAATTGACGAGAACACGCGGGACGCCCAGTTCGGCGGTGGCAATTTCTAATGCCCGCCGAATACTGTCCTCGTCTGAAACGTCGCACGCAACGCCGATACCACCGATATCCACAGCGGTCTCTTCGGCGAGGGTTTGATTAATATCCAATAAGGCCACCTTTGCGCCCGCTTTAGATAACGCGCGCCCAACGCCGGCACCAAGACCGGAAGCTCCCCCGGTGATAATTGCCGTTACTCCTTCGATGTTCATCCTATTGCTCCTCCCGTCCACCGCCCACGAGTGACCGCCCTCGCTGTTGCAATTGATGCTATAGGAAATATTCGGATGGTCCCACCAACGACTGATTGGTCGCGGCGATGATTGTTTTTAGGAGTTAATTGTCGGGAGTACGCTCTTCAAGACACTCCACAAGACGCTTGCGCAATGCCTCACGATTAATGCGTTGAGAAACAAACGAGACTCCGCATATTTGTTCGGATTTATGCAACGCGTCTGCTTTTTTGGGATCCGCGAAAATCAAAATTGGTAGGTTGGTGTTGCGCATTTTTGGGTTAGCCCTCACCGATTGACAAAAGTCAATTTCAGCACCCAGAATTTCATTCGTCTCGGTAATAATCAAATCTGGAAAAGTGGCATCTACATCCATCAATGCATTAAGTGCTGCTTCTGCATTGGTCACCCATGTCACTTTTCGTATTCCTAACTCCAGCGAAAGCATGCGCAGACGAGCCCGGACATACTGTCCGTCACCCACAATCTGCACACATAACGAAGAGAATGTAATTTTCATGTATCTGAACGGCCCCGCAAGCTGTCGGTAGAGTGCATCGTCGCTGACAAGTAGAGTTTTACAGACTCTTCGTGTCGGTCCAGTTGACGGATCTGTAGTAATGATTAATCAAAAGTTAGCGACGCTTTTCAGCCATTGAAAACAAAGGCTTTTGAGGGTCACAAGCCTTGGCATGAGGGAGCGGTTTTCATACCATGCGGGCATATTGGATCGAGTTAGGGGAAATCTGTGGGAAAATTGAACAGTAAGGTAGCCATCGTCACCGGATCGGGGCGCGGCATTGGGCGCGTGATTGCCCTCAAGCTGGCGAACGAAGGAGCGCACGTGGTCGTGAACGACTTGGACGCTGATCCGACCGCCGAAGTTGTTGCCGAAATTAACGGCGGGGAGGGTCCGGAAGCTCTCGGCTTTCAGGGCGACGTAACCGATAAGAATTTTGGTGACGACATTGTCACGGCGGCGCTCGGCAAATATGGGCGTCTGGACATCATCGTCAACAACGCGGGCTACATTTGGAACACTTCGATCATAAATCACACGGACGAGCAGTGGGACGCGATGATGGACGTGCACGCGAAAGCACCGTTCCGTTTGTTACGTGCGGCCGGCGCCTACTTTCGGGCCGAGGCCAAGAAAGCCCAGGCCGAAGGCAAGGACGCCCCGTGTCGAAAAGTGGTCAACATATCGTCAGTCGCCGGCGTTTTTGGCGGTGCCACCCAATGCAGCTACTCCGCCGGCAAGGCAGCCGTTGTCGGTCTCACCAAGGCACTGTGCAAGGAATGGGGCGGTTACAACGTGACGGTGAACGCTGTCGCGTTCGGTCTCATTCAAACTCGCCTCACCCAAACCTGGGACGATGGGGAGAAAAAGTCCATCGACGTCAAAGGCCGCGAGTTCAAAGTCGGGTTCCCCGAGGAGTCCCTCGAACACATCATTCAGAACACGCCGCTGCGACGGGCAGGCAGACCTGAAGACGCGGCGGGGGCGGTCTTGTTGTTTTGCCTGCCCGAAAGCGACTTTATCACCGGCGAAGTGTTGGTCGCCAGCGGCGGCATGACCTGGTAAGCGCGGATTACTGTTCCTTTGTAACGATGTAACTAGACCGCCATGATACCACCATCCACCGGCATGGCGTGGCCAGTAACGAACGAGGCAGCGTCCGAACACAACCACACGGCCGCCTCACCGATTTCTTCCGGCACGCCCAGACGGTGCACTGGCTGATACTTAATCATGCGCTGTTCCATATCCGGGCGTTCGTCGAACAGGGTTTGCACCATGGGGGTACGAACAACACCTGGGCAGACCGCGTTCACCCGTATGTTCTTGGTCGCGCACTCTATTGCACCGGTTTTTGTCAGACCAACGACGCCATGTTTGGCCGCGCCATAAGCACCCAAATTGGGGGCCGCGATGAGGCCCGCGATGGATGCCGTATTAACGATCGCGCCGCCGCCCTGGGTGAGCATATGTTTGATTTGATACTTCATGCACAGCCACACGCCCTTCATATTGATTTGATAGAAGCGGTCGAAGTCTTCTTCCGTGCAATCGACAAGGCTCGCGGTCGGATCGCCAATGCCGGCATTATTGAAGGCGCAATCAAGGCTGCCATATGTTTCAACCGCCATTTTGACCATGGCTTCCACTTGCCCTGCGTTGGACGTATCGCAGTGAACGTAAGTGGCATCGTCGCCATTACCTTTGATCATCTCAACGGTTTCAGCGCCGCCCGCGTCGTTCACGTCTGACACCACGACCCGCGCACCCTCGCGCGCAAATATTTGTGCGGCTGCGCGTCCAATTCCTGACGCCGACCCGGTGACCAGCGCGACTTTCCCCTCAACAATGCCTGACATATTTTTTCTCCCCTAAATCAATCTTGAAAGCCTATTGAGCGGCAGGATAGCCAATCCCCTTGCCGGACACGATGTTTTTCATGGTGCCCAGCCAAATGAACGCGTCTAACGCAAGCAAACGACCTTGACCTGGACAAGTCGGCAGAAGATTATTCAGCCGCATAGACTTGATGCCCAATCATTGGAAACCTCTTTTTGACTCGCGCAGCACACACCCCGGACGACAAGTGGATCGAACGCCTACTGAACGGCGAACGCAGCGTGCTCGCGCGCTCAATCACCTGGATCGAAAACCAAAACGCCGATGGCGCTACGGTCTTGGCAGCCATTCAACAAAGCGTCGGGCGCGCGGTGGTGGTTGGCTTCACCGGCCCTCCGGGTTCCGGAAAATCGACATTGGTCAGCGCCTATGTGCGTGAACTGCGCCGCCAGGGACGCACCATTGGCGTGGTCGCAGTGGATCCGAGCAGTCCGTTTTCAGGCGGTGCCATCTTGGGCGACCGCATCCGCATGGGCGAGCACACCAATGATCCGGGCGTGTTTGTGCGCAGTGTCGCGAGCCGCGGCCACATGGGCGGCCTATCACTAACCGCTGCCCGCATTGTCGATGTGATGGACTCCTCCGGCTTCGATGTGATCGTGGTTGAAACCGTGGGGGCAGGGCAGTCCGAATATGAAGTGGCTGAGGTGGCCGACACCAAGGTCGTGATCTCAACGCCCGGTTATGGTGACGATATTCAGGCGGTCAAAGCCGGCATCCTTGAGATCGCCGACATTCTGGTGGTCAACAAAGCCGACATGGACAAAGCTGATCAAACCGTTACGCAATTGAAGGCGATGCTGCAACTGACAACCGGGAATGAATGGGCGACGCCTGTCCTTAAAACCGTCGCCACCACGGGGGACGGTGTGCCTGAATTGGCCGCATCAATTGACGAACACGGCGCGGCCATGCATGGCGCCCACAAGACAGGGCCGGTCGCTCGTACTCGGCGTTTGATCTCGAGCATGGCGTCGGACCGGGTTCGAAAACACTTGGCGCAGTCATCGGACGAGCAACTCAATCAAATTTGTGAAGCGGTTTCGCGCGGTGAACTTGATTTCGACACCGCTGTTAATCGCGCGATCAAAATCGCTGGAGAAGAGAATTAATCGGGCACGTCTTCTGCGATTAGGGTGCCATCGGCGGACATGGCGCGCACTTGTTGAGGCGAAAGCCCGGCGAGATCGGTGAGAACTTCATCATTATGTTCGCCCAGGAAGGGGGCTTGCAGCTCCAGCCGGCCGAAGCCCGAAAAGCGATAGGAAATGCCGGGTATGGTGAACTCACCGAGCACTCGGTCGTTCACTTTTTGCGCAACCCCGCGTTCGATCAAGTGGGTCAGGGCGGCGGCCTGCGCGACGGTCAACACCGGGGCGCAGGTTACCCGCGCGTCTTGAAGTTTTTGGATGGCGTCCTCGTCGCTCACTTGTGATTGAATCCATGCTTCCGTGATCTCAATGAGTTCGGCACGGTTTTCAGCGCGCAACACCATACTGCCGAACCGGGGTTCATGAATCAGATCAGCGCGACCAAGCGCATTACAGAAATCGGGCCACAAACGGTCCATCACCATGATGATGATCGACCTTTCTTTGCCCTGAAAAAATCCGCAGGGGGCGCCCACGTAATGGTGGGAGCCAAGTGCGCGCGGCATGAACGATCCATCCCCCAAGGTCAGCGCTTGGGAACACAAGGATTGCGCTTCGTAATAAACGTCGACGAGTGCGATATCGAGGTACTGACCTTGTCCCGTGTGTTCAGCGTGCAGGAGGGCATAGCCGATAGACCCGGCCGCCGACACGCCCGCGCCCACATCACCGAAGGCCGCCTGTGCAAGTACTGGATCACCATCCTCGGTGCCGGTCACCGAACTCGCGCCGGAATAGGCCGCCGCCACTTCGTCGCTCCCGGCCAAATGGGACAAGGGTCCGTTTTGGCCAAAAGTTGAGATCGAGCACATCACCAGCTTGGTATTGAGATCGTGCACGTTGTCCCATCCCAATCCCAGGCGCGCCATTTCGCCGACAGCCAAATTTTCAACCAGGACGTCGCAAGACTGGACTAATGCCACGAGCGCCGTCCGAGCGCGCGGGTCGTCGGGATTGAGGCACAAGCTCTTCTTACCCCGATTTTGCTGGACGAAATAACCGCTGCGGCCATTCTTCAAGTAAGGCATCTCGCGGGAGCCATCGCCGTCGGGGGCAAACTCTACTTTGATCACTTCAGCGCCCATTTCGGCAAGCAGACGGGTACACGCCGGGCCGGATGCAAATTCAGTGATATCCAGAACCCGGGTTCCGGCCAGCATTCGTTTCATAGAGGGAGAACCCGTTTGGTTTTATTCCGCGGCGACAGAACTATCAGGGATGGGCTCGGAAACCAGCACTTCTTCATCGACCATGGCGCGCACTTGATCAGGCGAGAGCCCACCTAGTTTGGTGAGGACTTCTTCGTTGTGCTCACCGAGAAACGGGGCTTGTAATTCAAGCGGCGGGAATTTGGAGAACCGGTAGGACATGGCCGGGATCACAAACTCGCCCAACGCACGGTCAGTAATTGTCTGAGCCGTTCCGCGCTGGTGCAGGTGGGGCAAGTTGAGGGCTTCTTCCGCGGTCAGAATGGGCGCGACCGGAATGCGGGCCTCTTCCAAGATACGGATCACTTCCTGGTCGCTTTCCTGCTCATGAATCCATTCTGTGATGACGTCGACCAATTCCATGTGATTTTCGCGCCGGTCAACCAGTTCCAAAAAGCGTGGGTCGGTCAACAATTCCGGCATGCCGATAGCTTCACAAAAGCGCGGCCACTGCAGCGGCAGGGCGATAATCAAGATGATCATTTCCTGGCCTTGGTAAAAACCCAATGGCCCGCCGGCAAAATGGTGGGAACCGCTTGCGCACGGCATATACGCGCCTTTGCTGAGGCTCAGTCCTTCAACGCCGGTGTCATTGTATTGATAGTAGGTGTCGATCAAACTGATATCCAGATATTGCCCTTTGCCGGTACGCTCGGCATGGAGGAGCGCATAGCCAATGGTTCCCGCTGCCGAGACACCCGTTCCCACATCGCCGAACGCGCACATGGGCAGCACCGGCGTGCCGTCTGCGGTACCGATGATGCTGGTAATGCCGGTGTAGGCCGCCGCAATGTAGTCGTAGCCTGGATGGTGAGATAGGGGGCCGGTCTGTCCAAACGCCGAGATTGAGCACATGACGAGTTTTGGGTTCATCGCGTGAACCGCGTCCCAGCCAAGTCCCATTTTTGTGATTACGCCAACCGAGAAGTTTTCAATCATCACATCGCAGGATTTAACGATTTCCTTCAAAGCATCAATCGACCGCGGGTCTTTATGGTTGATGCAGATGCTCTTTTTGCCCCGGTTCTGTTGTACGTAGTACCCACTGCGGCCATCCATTATGTAGGGAAGTTGGTGGGTGCCATCGCCGGTTGGCGCAAGCTCAACCTTGATCACCTCGGCGCCCATTTCGGCCAGCATGCGGGTGCACGAAGGACCCGCCAAATAGTGAGTGAAGTCGAGAACCCGCGTGCCTTCCAGAATGTGCTTCATGCTCGATGAGCCCCCTGATCGAATTACATAAACACGCTACTACTCGGCGGCGGCTTTAGTTTCACTTGGCACCGGCTCTGAACCAAGAGCGCCATCAGCGACCATTTCGGCCACTTTTTCAGGCGTCATCCCGCCCAGCCGGGTTAACACGTCTTCATTGTGCTCCCCCAAAAACGGTGCTTGCAGTTCCAGCGGCGGAAAATCGCCAAATCGGAACGAAATGCCGGGGATGATAAACTCGCCTAACGCGCGGTCGGTAATGGTTTGGGCGGTTCCGCGCTCTAGCAGGTGGGGGTGATTGATCGCCTCTACCGCTGATAATATTGGCGCGCACGGGACCCGGGCATCTTCCAGCGCCTTAATTGTTTCTTCGTCGCTGTCTTGGGATTGCAGCCAATCTTCAATGATTTTGGTCAATTCTTTTTGGTTCTCAACGCGGGCGCCGTTATCGACAAATTTCGGATCATTCTCTATATCTTCACGGCCCATAAGCTTGCACAAGGCCGGCCATTGGCGCGGGAGACCCATAATCAAGATGGGCTGGCTCTTGCCTTTATAAATGCCGAGGGGGGCGGCTGCATAATGCTGGGCACCGCTCGCACGCGGCATGAACGCTCCCTTGCTGAGGCTGAGGCCCTGAACGTTGATCTCCTGATACTGGTAATAAGTGTCAATGAGACTGATATCCAGATATTGCCCCTCACCCGTACGCTCGGCGTGCAACAAGGCATATCCAATGGCGCCCGCCGCCGAAACACCCGTTCCCACATCGCCGAACGCACACATTGGCAGCACCGGCGTGCCGTCTTCCGTGCCAATAATGCTCGACACACCAGTGTAGGCTGCAGCGATATAATCATAGCCCGGATAGCCGGAGAGGGGACCTTCCTGACCGAACGCCGATATCGAGCACATGATAAGTTTTGGATTCATTTCGTGCACCGCATCCCAACCCAATCCCATGCGGGCAATAACGCCGACCGAGAAGTTTTCGACCATGATGTCGCACTTTTTGACCAGTTCCTTGAGCACTTCCAGGGATCGTGGGTCTTTATGGTCGAGGCAGACACTCTTTTTTCCCCGATTTTGCTGGACATAATAGCCGCTACGGCCGTCGACGATTAGTGGCAGTTGGTGAGTCCCGTCGCCAGTTGGCATTAATTCCACTTTAATCACTTCGGCGCCCATTTCGACGAGCATGCGCGTACATGATGGGCCGGCCAAATAATGGGTGAAATCCAATACCGTGTAGCCGTCCAGAATGTGTGTCATCGTCGTTAACTCCTCCCCAAGATGTTTTTTCTAAATCGCTGCGGACGCTCAGTATACCGGCAGATAATGAGTGTGCGAGTCCCCATGTAGAATGCCGCCTTTGTCCCAACTTTTATGGCCTGCCCACAGCCTAGCACAATTGGACACAACCTCATCACCCTGCAGGTTTCTGCGCCTTCTTACCCCCCAAACAGCAATCCTTACTTCCCAAACGCTTCCTCCAAATGGAGGAGACCCCCCGTCCGCAGGATTATTCAAACCAGTTAACCCGAGTATTTCTGCACCAGCTTTCGAGCGGGTGGAGCAGATGTTAATAGGGAATTAATGCGGATGAGTGTCGGTAGAATATTAACTAATGCATGTCAGAGTCATCATAACCTACCAATATGAGGCTGTTCACCCGAGTACGGTACTGATGCTTGCTCGGGTGCGTTTCTTTTGGTTTGGCAATTTGAGTGTGGGAAGGACAAGACGATGGGCCGCATGATAATGATGGTCACGGTGCCGATGCTGTTTCTGGTAAGCGTTCTGTTTCTCGCTCTCAGACCCCAGCCCGCGTGGAAAACAGGGCCGGCCGACCTTTGGCCCATGCCTTGGGATTCCAAGCCCGCTGTCGTCTCAAATGCTCCTACCGCCACTCCCTATCAGTGCTCGGTGACCAATTATCGGGCTAATTGGGCCTAAAATTCCACCCGGCTAGACCC
Source organism: Alphaproteobacteria bacterium (assembly GCA_029941135.1). Taxonomy (GTDB): domain Bacteria; phylum Pseudomonadota; class Alphaproteobacteria; order JAPYRI01; family JAPYRI01; genus JAPYRI01. The sequence goes on from JAPYRI010000012.1 coordinate 38,900, forward strand.
AAATTTCTTACTGTTTAAAGTGAATTAATATGCCCTGGTGATTACCAAGCATCGATTTTACTTTGACAGACGGGCGCGCTGGCAGGACACTTCCGCTCAGACAAAAATTGAGGGAGTGAAAAACAATGGGCGACACAGCGGAGAAGAAAGAAGAAGAGCTTGAAATGCACTCAATTGCTAATCGAATCCTCTATGAGGACGATCAAGTCCGGGTTTGGGATCAGGTTATGGAGCCCAACTCTGAACTGAAACCGCACCGCCACGAAAACGATTATGTTCTGGTCGATCTACAGGGCGCCAAGCTTCACGTGGAAATGTTGCCAGGTAATGAGAGCGAATTTGAAGGCGAGTTCGAGTTCGAAGGCAAGCGAGGCGATGTCCACATTGTCAAAAAGGGCGGTGTCGAACGCGCATTCAACCACTCCGACAAAACCTATCGGTCAATCTTGATTGAACTGCTGGATTAAATTTCGTAGCGGTAATATTCAATGGCTAAAGCGTCGGCAAACGGCCTTGAACTGTATTACGAGCGCCGGGGAGCCGGCGCACGTCTTCTGTTCATCAACGGCTCTGGCGGTGACCTGAGGCGACCGCCGGTCATATTCGACAGTCCAATCGGAATCCACTTCGATCTACTGGCTTACGATCACCGAGGGCTAGGTCAATCCGATTTGCCTGACGGCCCCTTTGAAATGTGTGACCTCGCGGACGACGCGGCCCAACTTCTCGATCACGTGGGATGGGACACTTGCTACGTGTTCGGCATTTCCTTTGGTGGCATGGTGGCGCAAGAGATCGCACTCCGACATCCAGACCGCGTCGATAAATTGGTCGCTGGATGTGCCCCTGCAGGCGGCGCTGGCGGCGCATCCTACCCGCTGCACACTCTCAATGAGCTCTCACCCATAGAGCGCGCGAAATATCTCATCCCCGTGCTCGATACGCGTAAGGATATAAGTTGGCAGCAAAAGTATCCCGAGAAGTATGCTGGTCTGGTCGAGGAGATGGCACGGGCGTTGAGCAATCCGAATGGCGACCCCGGTGTGCCGAATGGACTTGAGTTGCAATTGAATGCGCGCAGCCGCCACGATACCTGGGACCGGCTCGATCAACTTAAAATGCCGGTCTATATTTGCGGCGGCCGGTACGACGCCAGCGCGACACCTGAATCTCTTGAAAAAATGGCCGCACGCATACCGCAGGCAAAGTTTGAGTTATTCAACGGCGGCCACCGCTTTTGGCTTGACGACACAACGGCTTACCGAAAAATCATCGATTTCCTGGACGCATAGAGGGCGTTCATTCAAGCCGTTTTTTGTTCCACAAGCCGCAGTTCTTCAATCATTTGCTCGCGCATGATGAATTTTTGAATTTTGCCGGTGACGGTCATGGGAAACTCGCCCACGCATTTGACATAGCGCGGAATTTTGTAGTGGGCGATTTGGCCCTGACAAAAAGTGCGTATGGCATCCTGGCTGAGTTCGTGGCCATCTTTGGTTTTGATCCACGCACATAATTCTTCGCCGTATTTTGGACCCGGCACCCCGAACACCTGCACCTCCTGAATGTTTTCGTGACGGTAAAGGTATTCTTCGACCTCGCGCGGGTAGACGTTTTCGCCGCCGCGGATAACCATGTCTTTCAAACGCCCGACAATATTGCCGTAACCGTCTTCATCGAGAGTCGCTAAATCACCTGTGTGCATCCAGCCGCCAGCGTCGATTGAACTCTCGGTTTTCTCATCGTCATTCCAATAGCCGCGCATGACTGAATAGCCGCGCGTACACAATTCTCCGCGCTCGCCAGACGGCACCACCTGACCGTCCTCATCGATAATCTTCACTTCAACGTGGGGCATGATCGCGCCCACTGTCGACACTCGGCGCTCAATAGTGTCATCGGGGGTGCTTTGAAAACTGACCGGGCTGGTTTCCGTCATGCCATAGGCGATGGTCATCTCGGCCAAATTCATCTCTTCGACGACCCGCTTCATCAATTCAATTGGGCATGACGCGCCCGCCATGATCCCGGTGCGCAGACTGCTCAAATCAAAGTTTGAAAATTCTGGGTGATCAACTTCGGCCAAAAACATGGTCGGTACTCCATGCAGGGCTGTGCAATGTTCGGCCTCGACCGCTTTTAATACCGACAATGGCTCAAACGCTTCGTCTGGATAAATCGCTGTGGCGCCATGACTGAGGCATACAAGATTGCCCATCACCATACCGAAACAATGGTACAGCGGCACCGGAATGCATAGCCGGTCTTTCTCGGTAAAATGCATATTAGCGCCAACGAAGTAACCATTGTTCAGGATGTTAAAGTGAGTGAGTGTCGCAGCTTTGGAAAAACCTGTGGTGCCACTGGTGAATTGAACATTGATTGGATCGTCAGGCATTAATTTCTTGGACAGAGCAACCACACTTTTGTGGTGGCTATCGTTGGCGAGCGCTTTCAGATCGGCGAATCGGAACATGCCCGATTGATCATCATTCCCCAAGTGCACGACTGTGCGCAAATGGGGTAGTTTCTCTGCCCGCAGATCTCCAGGCGCAGAATTTTTCAGCTCCGGTGCCAAATCGCTAATCATCTGTACGTAATCGCTGCTTTTAAAGCGCGGTGCCAATACCAGCGCCTGGCACTCGACTTTGTTCAACGCATATTCCAGTTCCGATACGCGATAGGCGGGGTTGATGTTTACCAGTACCAAGCCCGCCTTTGCTGTGGCGTATTGGACCACTGTCCATTCAGCACAATTGGGCGCCCAGATGCCGATCCGATCACCAGGTTCTAAGCCCAGCGCAAGCAAAGCTGCGGCACAAGCGTCAACTTCTCGTTTCAGGTCGTCATAGGTCCAACGAATTCCCTGGTGACAGACGACCAGAGCTTCTCTGTTGCCCCAGCGCACTACAGCATCGTCGAAGGCCCGACCAATGGTTTTGTAAATGAGAGGTACAGTGCTTGCGCCATTTACATAACTTTGTGTGAGTTTGGACATATTTCCCCGCCGATTTCTCGCCAACACCAAATTTGGATCCAGACTATAACACGCTGTCATCACGCGAAAACTCAAGCCCCGGGCATGAAAGAAGCTGGCGGGTAGGGGGGCAGTCGGAGTACCTTCAACCAAATTGATAGGTTCAACATAAAACCACCCGGCGCATCATCCGGAAAATATGCTCAAACGGAGAATTCAAATATGGGTATTTCGCAATTTGCGGCAAGAATAGTCACTCTGACCGCTTGCACCCTGGGCTCATCGACATTTCCGCCGCCTGCACACGCGGGAGACGTCTTCATGCTCGGCGAAAACTTATATAAAACTTGCGTAAAGGACCCCACGTTTTGCCAAGGATATGTGTCGGGAGTGGCGGATGTCATGTTTGGCACCGAGGTTTCCATTCTAAATTCGCAAGCTTGCCCACAACCGGGGACCACAATTGGTGACGTTTCTGCCACCACAGTGGAATGGATGGAAAAAAACCCCAAGAGGCTAGGATATACGGCCTACAGCGTTGTTGCCGTGGCTCTAGCAGAAAGCTTCCCATGCAAATAAGCGAACGTGGCATTATGCGAGGGATGCGGTACATCCTGGTTTTGATATTGGTGTTACCCGCGATATTGTGGTCCAAATATGGTAGTATTGATCCGTGCGAAATCCTTCGGCAAGAACTTTCATCAGTGACGTTGGTCCCAGGTGAATATAACGCCGAAACGCAAATCTATTTTGACAGCTTTGCTGGCACGTCGACCGGCAAAGGATGCATTTCTGGCGTATTCAGTCTTGCCTGGATCAGAATGTAGCGTCGATCATTTGTATTTGGGGGCGGGGGATACAGTTTGACCACCCAAGCAATTATGGGTGGTCGGTTTCAAGGATGCCAAGGGTCAGGTATTCTGCCTTGGTGCCAGCAAAATTGAAGGATCAAATTATGAAGGATGAAAAGCTTCAAGCGCAGGTGAACGAAACCCGCGAACACATGAAAGAAACAAGCACCTGGTTTCGTGGCCTCTACATTATTCTGTTTGCCATATTGTTTAATATTGCCGAGTTGGTCATTGCGGCCGTCGTTGTTTTTCAATTTTTTCACTCCCTTTTTCTGGGCAACTCCAACAAACGTTTAATGACACTCGGTCAATCGCTCAGTACATACGCCTATCAACTCCTCGCTTATTTGACATACAATTCAGATCATCGGCCATATCCGTTCGGCGCCTGGCCAAAGGGCACGCCAAACGGTGGCAATCGAAAATCATCAAATACCCAGCCCCAGTCATCGTCTGACAGCAGTAAAGAAGACAATAATGACGAGGAAGCGGAATCGCCAATTACCGACCAGTAAGAGTTTTAATCCGTGATCGATCAACCCGTAACGCCCGTATACTCGTCAACTACTCTTTTGCTCAGAGATGGGAAAGATGGCCTTGAAGTCTTGATGATCGTACGCCACGACGAAGTTGATTTTGCTGCCGGCGCAGCTGTTTTTCCGGGCGGAAAACTAGACCCGGGCGATCGTGACCCCGGCCTGCGATCGCGCCTTCGAGGAGTCGAAGGTTTGGATGATTTGCAAATTGCATTGCGCGTGGGCGCTATTCGCGAAATATTTGAAGAATGCGGGTTGTTACTCGCCTATCCTGCCGGCACCGACGATTTCGTGGACCCCGAACGCCTCGATAATCTTTTGCAAACATACCGGACGCCGCTTGAGCGCGGCGAAGTGACCATGGCTGAATTCTCGGAAAGAGAAAAATTGGCACTGGGCTGCGGTGATTTTGAGCATTTTGCCCATTGGATTACGCCTGTCTCTCGCCCTAAACGATTCGACACCCATTTTTTCCTGGCCATGACACCGGAAACCCAAGTGGCCGCCCATGATGGCCGCGAGGCGGTGGACAGTCTGTGGATTACACCTGACCAGGCATTGGCAGAATACAAAGATGGAAATCTAAATGTACTATTCCCGACGCGGCTAAATTTGGAAAAATTGAGCCGCAGCCGGTCGAGTTCTGAAGCCATGAAAACTTCGAGTGAAAGCAATGTGGTAACGGTATTGCCGCAGGTGGTTAAGACTCCCAGCGGGCGGGTCATTCAAATTCCGAAAGAGGCCGGGTACTTGGGACACGAGTTCGATTTCGATCTGATCTCCAATGAAAACCGGATCAAAACTTAAGGGGAAGTCTTAGTGTCCAACACCTCTTCCCCAAAATTGAGTGATTCTGGGAACAACCAAACGCCGCAAACTATACATCTCAAGAACTATGCGCCCCCCGATTTTCTGGTAGATCAGGTCGATCTTACCTTTAATCTTGATGCGAACAGCACGACGGTAAAATCATACTTCCGCGTCGACCGCAACCCGGCTAGCAACCCGCAAGCCGCCCTTCGCCTCGATGGTCACGGCTTAGAACTACTGTCAATCCGGATGGATGGCAAAAGTTTGAGTAGTAACCGGTACGTGGTAGACGAGACCAGCCTCACAATTGCCGAAACGCCGGATCAGTTTGATCTCGAAATCAAAACCCTAGTAGACCCGACAGCCAACACTTCGCTTTCCGGATTATATAAATCCGGCGGCATGCTGTGCACCCAGTGCGAGGCCGAAGGTTTTCGAAAGATCACGTACTTTTTTGATCGACCCGACGTTATGGCGTGCTACCGGTCAACCCTGATTGCCAAAAAAACTAAATACCCGGTGTTACTTTCGAATGGCAACCCGATAGAAACTGAAGATTTGGATGATGGCTACCATCGCGCAGTCTGGGACGATCCCTTTCCCAAACCTTCCTATTTGTTTGCTCTGGTTGCAGGTGATTTAGCGCATGTGGAAGACAGCTTCGTCACTGAAAGTGGCCGCACCATACCGCTGCGTATTTATACCGAACCGCGCAACGTCGATAAATGCGACCACGCAATGGATAGCCTTAAGAGCTCCATGGCATGGGACGAAAAAGTATACGGTCTGGAATACGATTTGGACGTGTTTAATATCGTCGCCGTCGAAGACTTTAATATGGGCGCGATGGAGAACAAGGGCCTCAATGTTTTCAACGCGAAATTTATTGTCGCGAAGCCCGAAACCGCAACCGACCTTGATTACGAGTTCATTGAGGGAGTTGTGGCGCACGAGTATTTTCACAATTGGACGGGGAATCGCGTCACCTGCCGGGACTGGTTCCAACTCAGCCTCAAAGAAGGACTGACGGTATTTCGCGATCAGCAATTTTCTGCCGATATGGGATCGGCTGCGGTACGCAGGATAGGTTCGGTGCGCGCCTTGCGAACTCATCAATTCCCTGAGGATGCGGGCCCTATGGCGCACCCAATCCGGCCCCAGTCTTATATCGAGATCAATAATTTTTACACGGCGACTGTGTACGAAAAAGGCGCAGAAGTTGTCCGCATGATCCACACATTGCTGGGACCAAAAGAATTCCACAAAGGTATGGATTTGTATTTTGAGCGCCATGACGGCCAGGCGGTGACCACAGACGATTTCGTCTCTGCCATGGAAGATGCCAGCGGGGCGGACTTATCCAATTTCCGAATCTGGTATGAACAGGCCGGCACTCCAGAACTTGCTGTATCCGACTGTTTCGATGCTTCCACGGGAATCTATACTTTGAATGTTGCTCAGTCCTGCCCAAACACACCCGGTCAAATTGATAAAAAGCCGTTTCACATTCCCCTTGCGATTGGCCTTATGGACCCGGATTCCGGTGTGGATATGCCGGTTTCGCTCGACGGAGAAGCCGGGGAAGGGACCACAACCCGCATTTTGGATGTAAAGAAGTCAAATCAGTCGTTCCGCTTCAGTGGCTTATCGAATGCGCCGATACCGTCATTATTGCGGGGCTTTTCGGCACCAGTAAAATTGGTAATCGATCGCGATGATCAAACTCTCGCCTTTGGCTTAGCGAATGACTCTGACCCCTTCAATCGGTGGGAGGCCGGACAATCTTACGCCTCACGGGTCATACTGCGTGTGGTCGCCGACTTAAGTGCCGGCCGCGAGCCTAAGCTCGATCAACCATTTACTGAAGCACTGGGCTCGGTTCTAACCCGTGCGGATTTGGATCCGGCACTGATTGCCGAAATCCTGACAGTTCCAAGTGAAGCGGTACTGGGCGAACAAATGACGGAAATCGACGTTCAAGGCGTTCATGATGCCCGGCATTTGGTACGTCAATGGATTGCCCGGGGCTTGGAGGACGAACTGGTTGCGTCTTACGACGACATTACCGGGGAAGCACTCACAAAAATTGACGGCCCTGCGATGGCGCAACGTCATTTGCGCAATACCTGCCTTGAGTATCTGGTTGAAACCGGCAAGCAAACTCACATAAATCGCGCGCTCGAGCAGTTCGAGCACGGCGGCAATATGACCAACGTTATTGCTGCCTTAAAAGCGCTCAGCAACTTCAACTGTGAAGAGCGTCAAAAAGCTTTAGCGGCTTTCGAGGCTACTTGGTCGAATGATCCATTAGTGTTGGACAAATGGTTTTCAATACAAGCCACGTCTCGGTTAGCGGAAACACCGGAGCGTGTTATCGCCCTGATGAACCATTCTGGTTTCGACATCAAAAACCCCAACCGGGTTCGAGCATTATTAGGCGCTTTCTTCATGATGAATCTGGCTCATTTTCACGCATCGGATGGAGCCGGATACGCGTTTTTTAGTCGGCAAGTACTGGCATTGGATGCCTTCAACCCGCAAGTGGCCGCAAGAATGATGGGCGCAATCACTCGCTGGCGCCGATACGATTCACATCGACAAACGCTAATGAAGGTCGAGATTGAGAAAATTATCGATACCGAAAGTATTTCACGCGATGTTTACGAACTTGCAGCTAAAAGTCTGGATAAATAGATCTGGGCAGGCAGATTAAAAGCTAAGTGTGAGTGGATTAATTTCGGCGGGGCTACATGTCAGGTTCATTTAATAATATATATCGCCGATTGTTACCTCGGCTTGCCGTAATTACGGCCTTGATGATGGGCACGACATCAATCGCCACCGCCAATAGTCCCAAGAAAGCCACAAAATCGAGTAGCGATGAATTCCAGGCAGTACTCAAAGCACTGGCGCTACCCGATCTTAGAAAAAATGCTTCTGGTAGCCGGGGATATAAGCAAGTTATCCTTAGCCTTGTTGTCGTGACTGATGACGAGGACAAATTGACGACCATATGTAAGAAAGCGCTGAAATATCGGGATGCAATACTGACCGAGTTCCACGAAACTCCCATCGCACTCAGTAAAGGGGGCGGATTCGCTGATCAGAATGCCACCTTGTCTCGGATAACGGCAGGTATCAAAAAACCCTTGGCAACCAAATGGTAATTAGTGTTCGATTAGCCTCAGAGAATGTCTTGGATGATGCAGAAAAAGCCGTTCACTGCAGCCATTAGAGCGGAAGGCAGTATGGGTACCAGATTTACCGCGATGGCGATGGCGCTGCTCATATTAACCGTGTGGAGCACTGCACGCGCTGACGAAAATTCGAAATTCAACACGTGGCTTGCCAACTTACGGTCCGAAGCCCTTCAAAGCGGCATTCGGACAGACATTGCCGATGCCGCGTTAAGTAGCATACAGCCCTTACCCAGGGTGATCGAACTCGACCGCAAGCAACCCGAATTTACCATGACATTTGATGAGTACCTCGGGAATGTCGTACCTCGTAGCCGAGTCATCAAAGGGCTAAATAAACTCGCAGAAAACCGTGAATTGCTGACGAAAATTGGCGCCC
>JAPYRI010000013.1 GCA_029941135.1 Alphaproteobacteria bacterium
GCCCGACAGTCTGCCCGCGGGCGTGCGTGCAAGCCACGTGTCGCTGTTTGACGGCACTTTGGAAGGGCTGGAAGTCGAGGGCAAACCGATCTTTTCGGTTCAGCACCACCCCGAGGCGTCGCCCGGCCCGCAAGACAGCCATTACCTGTTTGACCGCTTTATTCGGATGATCGAGGAGCATGCCTAAGCGTACCGACATAAAAAGCATCATGATCATCGGTGCGGGACCGATTGTCATCGGCCAGGCCTGTGAGTTTGATTACTCCGGCACGCAAGCGTGCCTTGCCTTGAAGGCCGAGGGCTACCGGATCATTCTGGTCAATTCAAACCCGGCGACCATTATGACCGACACGGAATTGGCCGACGCCACATATGTCGAGCCCATCACGCCGGAGATGGTCGAAAAAGTCATTGTCCGCGAACGACCCGATGCCCTGTTGCCGACCATGGGTGGCCAGACGGCATTGAATACTGCCATTGCTTTAGCCGAAAACGGTGTGCTTGAGCGCTATGGGGTCGAGCTCATTGGCGCCAGCCAGGATGCCATCATTAAGGCCGAAGACCGGGGGAAGTTTAAGGCCGCCATGGCCAACATTGGTCTTGATTGTCCGCGCGGCGTGTTCGCCCACACCAATGAAGATGCACTAGACGCGCTTGATCACGTCGGCCTACCGGCGATCATCCGGCCGTCGTTTACCCTCGGCGGCACGGGCAGCGGCATCGTCTACAACCGGGATGAATTTGAAGCGGCCGTGGCCAAAGGGTTGGATGCGTCGCCAGTTAATGAAGTGCTGATCGAAGAATCGGTGCTCGGGTGGAAAGAGTTCGAAATGGAGGTTGTCCGCGACAAAAATGACAACTGCATCATTATTTGCTCGATCGAAAACATCGATCCCATGGGCATCCACACCGGCGATAGTGTAACTGTCGCGCCAGCACTCACGCTCACCGATAAAGAATATCAAATCATGCGCAACGCATCGATTGCGGTGCTGCGTGAAATTGGCGTCGAGACCGGAGGCTCCAACGTTCAATTCGCCGTCAATCCAGACGATGGGCGCATGGTCGTCATCGAAATGAACCCACGGGTGTCACGCTCGTCCGCCTTGGCGTCCAAGGCGACCGGATTTCCCATCGCCAAGGTCGCCGCACGATTGGCCGTTGGCTATACCTTGGACGAAATCGATAACGACATCACCGGCGTGACTCCGGCATCGTTCGAGCCGACCATCGACTATGTGGTCACCAAAATGCCGCGCTTCGCATTCGAGAAATTTCCGGGGACAGAACCGCTTCTGAACACGTCGATGAAATCAGTGGGCGAGGTTATGTCCATCGGCCGGTCGTTCGCAGAATCGCTGCAAAAAGCACTGCGGTCCATGGAAACCGGTCTCACCGGCCTTAACGAAGTTGACGTTCCCGGGTCAAGTCCCAACAACACGTCCGCCGACAACCGGCGGGCGGTACGCGCGGCTCTGGCCCAACCCACGCCTGATCGGTTGCTGGTGATTGCCCAGGCCTTCCGGGTAGGCCTGGGTGTCGACGAAATTCACCAGGTTTGCAGTTACGATCCCTGGTTCCTCGCCCAGATCGAAAGACTGGTTGGCGAGGAACAACAAATCAAGCAGTACGGTTTGCCCGCAGAAGCGGTCGAAATGCGGCGCTTGAAAGGGCTCGGATTTTCGGATGACCGGCTGGCTGAATTGACCGATGGTAACGCGGGCGACGTGCGTGCCTTACGCCACAAATTGGGCGTGCGCCCGGTATATAAGCGCATCGACACCTGCGCTGCCGAATTTGCCTCCCAAACCCCCTATATGTACTCGACCTATGAAAATCCGGTGGGCGGCGATATTGAGTGCGAATCGGAGCCCACAGATAATACTAAAGTTATTATCCTAGGCGGCGGCCCCAACCGCATCGGCCAAGGGATCGAATTCGATTATTGCTGTGTCCACGCGGCTTATGCGCTCACCGAAGTCGGTCACCAATCGATTATGGTCAATTGCAACCCTGAAACCGTATCGACCGACTATGACACGTCGGACAGATTATATTTTGAGCCGCTTACCGCCGAAGACGTCCTCGAGCTTATTTACGTCGAACAGCAGGCTGGCACCCTGCTTGGCGTTATCGTCCAGTTCGGCGGGCAGACGCCCTTGAAGCTCGCTTCTGCTTTGTCGGACGCCCGCGTGCCCTTGCTCGGAACAACCCATGACGCCATTGACCTTGCTGAAGACCGGGAACGATTCCAAAAACTGGTCCAGGACCTGGGCTTGCGCCAGCCTGATAATGGCACCGCTTCCACCGTTGAAGAAGCGGTAGAGGTCGCAGGACAGGTGGGATATCCAGTAGTTTTACGGCCGTCATATGTTCTGGGCGGGCGCGGTATGGAAATCGTCCACGACCGCCAGAACCTCGAGCGTTATATGCGCGCCGCAATTATTGCGTCCGGCGACAATCCGGTGCTGGTCGATAGCTATCTTCAAGATGCGATCGAAGTCGATGTGGATGCTCTGGCTGATGGGGAGATGGTCTTCGTTGCGGGAATTATGGAGCATATCGAGGAAGCCGGTGTGCATTCCGGCGATTCGGCATGCTCTTTACCTCCCCATACATTGCCCGAAAATATTATCACTGAAATCCGCCGCCAAACCGAAGCCCTCGCGCGTGCGCTGGATGTGATCGGGTTGACCAACATTCAGTTCGCGGTTCAAGGCGAAGACGTCTACATCCTTGAGGTCAATCCACGGGCGAGTCGGACGGTACCCTTTGTCGCCAAGGCGATTGGCATTCAAATCGCCAAAATTGCCGCCCGCGTCATGGCGGGCGAGTCGCTTAAGTCATTCGGCTTAAAGACCAAAATATTGGACCATGTGGCGGTCAAGGAAGCCGTGTTTCCCTTTGCCCGTTTCCCCGGCGTTGACATTTTGTTGGGCCCGGAAATGCGCTCGACCGGAGAGGTGATGGGCCTGGACCGGCGCTTTGAAGAGGCCTATGCCAAGTCGCAATTGGCGTCAGGTAACGAAATTCCTCAGTCCGGCACGGTATTTGTGTCAGTTAAGGATGGCGACAAGGAAAATATGATCGAAGCGGCCAGGCGACTATCGGAAAAGGGCTTCCGTATCATCGCGACCCGTGGCACAGCGAGCGTCTTCGAATCTGCGGGTTTGCCGGTTGAGATTGTCAAAAAGGTTTTGGAAGGCCGACCCAACATCGTCGATGCGATGAAAAATGGCGATGTTCATTTGGTTTTTAACACGACAGAGGGCGCACAGGCGGTTAAAGACAGCTATCAATTACGCCGGACGGCCCTGGTGAACAACATTCCCTATTATACGACAGTTTCTGGGGCCTTGGCGGCAACTCAAGCAATCTGTACATTGAGTCCCACAAGCCTTGAAGTCGCGCCTCTGCAATCTTATTCTTAGAGATCACGCGTCAGAACGTCTCCGGATACAGGCGGAGGCGAAGCTGATGTATTGCTTATTTGACAATTCCTGGGAGAGTATTTGGTTATGGAGAAGGTGCCCATCACTTCGGAAGGTTTTCGCAACCTTGAAGTCGAACTTCGGCAACTGAAAACTAAAGAGCGCCCGAGCGTTATTCAGGCGATCGCTGAAGCGCGCGAGCACGGCGACTTATCGGAAAACGCTGAGTACCATGCGGCCAAGGAAAAACAAGGCTTCATAGAAACCCGAATTATCGATCTTGAAGATAAAATCAGCCGCGCCGATGTGATTGATGTCAGCCAAATGTCCGGCGGCACGATTAAGTTTGGCGCGACGATCTCTCTCGTCGACGAAGACACCGATGAAGAGTCGGAATATCGAATCGTCGGCGAAGAAGAGGCCGAGATCCGCGACGGAAAATTGTCATTTGCGTCACCTCTGGCGCGGTCTCTCATCGGCAAGGAAGTCGGTGACCGGGTCGAAGTAACTACGCCCAAAGGCTCCAAGGCTTACGAAATTCTTAAAGTAGCTTTCGTTTAAAAGCGCAGGAAATTTGGTTTATTCTAGGGGGATACCGGGCAAATGCTTTGAGTTACGTACAGTAAGGCATGTCTTAACGTGCGCCACATTAGGCGCAGCTGTCAGTTGTGTGGTGAGGAAGTTTTGATATTCGTCCCAATCGCGGGCGACAATTTTCAGAATGTAGTCAATTTCACCTGCGAGCATGAAGCATTCACGCACCACGCTCCAGCTTTCCGCTCTGGCCTCGAATGACTTCAGGTCCACCTCAGCTTGACTGTGAAGACCCACCAACGCGAAAACCGTAACGCCATACCCCAGTGCTTCGTCATTTAGATCGGCGTGATATCCTTCGATGTATCCGGCTTCGCTTAAGGCGCGCACCCGCCGCAAACACGGCGGCGCCGAAATGCCAACTCGACGTGATAAATCCACATTGCTAATGCGACCATCTTCCTGAAGAGCTTTCAATATCTGCAGATTGATCGAGTCTAACTTTACTTTGGCCATGGCCTGCTCATTGCCTCATGTACCGATGCGAAGCGGCGCGGATTCATACCGGTTCTGAGTGGTTTGCGCAATATTATTGCCCAAATGCGCCTAATCGGGTGCATTCAGCGCCTTTAATGCGTGTTTTGCTGGATCGTGGTCTAAATCTGCCGCGCGCCGATACCAATGTGCGGCGGCCTTCACGTTTTGCGGCACCCGCCCCCCTTGCACATATAGCCGTCCGATCTCGAACGCAGCTGCGGCTTCATCCAGATCAGACCCGCGCCGGTACCATATCAGCGCCGCTTCTTGGTTCTGTTCGGTCCCGATTGCCCCCAGGGACATGAGGCTGAGGTTAAACGCCGCCCCTTTATGACCCTGATCAGCGGCCGCAAGAAACCACTGAAAAGCGGTAGCGTCATTGCGTTTGACCCCCAGCCCGGTGCGGTACATGCCGCCCAAAAGAAACTGTGCCTCGATCAGTCCTTGCGCGGCCGCCTTGTGAAACCAGTGCGCCGCCTTTTGACTATCACGGGATACCCCATCCCCATTCAGGTACATAACACCGAGATTAAATTCTGCGTCCGAATGACTTTGGTTCGCCGCGCGGCGATACCAGTCTGCGGCTGCAGCGGCGCTTTTGGGAACGCCCCGACCCTCCTCATACAAAACGCCCAAGCTAAAACTGGCGTCGGCATTGTCCTGAATGGCCGACAGTTGCAGCCAAGTTACCGCTTTAGCCATGTCAGCCCCGATCCCATCGCCGCGCAAGTAGGCAACACCCACATTATGTTGGGCGACCGCGTCTCCGGCTTCCGCCTTCACTAGGTTTTCGGCGAAGATTGCGGCATGATCCAGGGGAGCAACCTCTTTTAGAGGATCGTCAGGAGAGGCGGACAAATCGGCCGCCCCATTCTTTCCGGCGCACGACGACAAGACAGTGCAGATGATCGTTACCGCAAATGTCATTGCCACAAACAAAGGATTGCGCATTCGAATGAACCGACCGTCACAATTGTTACAAGTACTTACCCGCGACATCATGGGCTGCAGTCTGATTTTGCGCAATGGCGACGGTCCAAGACGGACGGCGAATTGCTTAACATCATGACCGCTGGAGCGTGTTGGGTTTTGTCCAATGGGCGCGCTGGTACGGTGAATCAATGCCTGGGATTGGCGGAAGCCATCGGACTTCCGATCACAATCAAAGAAGTACGCCCGCGCGCGCCCTGGCGTTGGCTACCCCCCAATATGTGTCTGTCCGCCCTCAGTTCGCTCAAGCTCAGCAGTGATCCGCTGCACCCGCCCTGGCCCGATCTGGTCATTGCTTGCGGCCGCTCGACAGAGGCACTTGCTGTCGCCATCAGGCGAGCAGCCCAAAAATCCGAACACAAAATTTTCACCATCTATTTGCAACGGCCTTCTCATTCAACAAGCCAATTCGATTTGCTCGCCCCGCCGCAGCATGACCAAGTGATCGGAGACAATGTGATCGAAACCTTGGGTGCCCTTCACCGGATCACGCCCGAGCGGTTGGCTTTGGCTGCGGAAAAATTCGCGCCTTTGCTAGATCACTTACCGCGGCCGTTGATTGCGGTGCTGGTCGGTGGCACCGGTAACGCCTACCGCATGAACGAAACGGCGGCGCGAAAACTAGGTCAAAATCTGGCCGCATTGGCCCAAACCCGAAGTGTGGGTCTGGCAGTGACCGTCTCCCGGCGCACCGGCACCAAAAATACATCCGCATTACGCACTGCATTGAAGGATACCCCGGCGGTTATCTGGGACGGTCAGGGCGAAAACCCTTACGCCGGATTTCTGGCCCTGGCCGACGGCATTATCGTGACCGCAGATTCGATTTCCATGCTGTCCGAGGCATGCGCTGTGGGAAAACCGGTCTATGTCGCCGACATGCCCGGAGGATCGTCCAAATTTGAACGATTCCACCAAAGCTTACGGTCTGCGGGTCACACCCGACCCTATACCGGTGATTTTGAGTTTTGGCCGGCAACGCCACTGGCGGAGACAGCACGGGTGGCGGCTTTCGTCCGCGATCGCCTCAAAATATCGTGAACCGCCGCGAACACCTTGCATCCGACGGCGCTCCCCGGTAATACCCGGTGAGATGCGGAGACAGGGCCAAACCAACTGGTCGGACGGGAGAGTGAGATGTCGGACACCAAACATGCCAAAGTTTTGATCGTCGGCTCGGGCGCAGCAGGCTGCACTGCCGCCGTCTATTCCGCCCGTGCATGCCTGGATCCGGTCATGGTGCGCGGCCTCCAACCTGGCGGTCAACTCACCATCACCACTGACGTCGAAAACTACCCGGGATTTGCCGAGGCCATACAAGGCCCCTGGCTGATGGAGCAAATGGAGGCCCAAGCCGCCAACGTGGGCACCGAGCTCATTGATGACATCATCACCGATGTGAATTTTACACAACAACCCTTTAGGTGCACGGGTGACAGCGGCGCCGAATACAGCGCCGACACGGTGATTATTGCCACCGGCGCGCAAGCTCGATGGCTGGGGCTCGACAGCGAGCAGCGCTTCCAAGGATTTGGCGTATCCGCTTGCGCCACCTGCGATGGCTTTTTCTACCGGGACCGGGACGTTATGGTCATCGGCGGCGGTAATACGGCGGTTGAAGAAGCGCTGTACCTCACCAATTTTGCCAACAAAGTAACACTTGTCCATCGGCGGGATACCTTCCGTGCCGAAAAGATTATGCAGCAACGGCTGTTCGCCAGTGAAAAAGTGAAAGTGATTTGGGACTCCGTCCTGGACGAAATTATCGGCACCGAAGATCCTTTGGGTGTCACCAGCGCGAGCATCAAACATGTGAAGTCGGGAGAACTGACCAATGTGTCGGTGGATGGCGTTTTCATCGCCATTGGCCACTCCCCCGCGACCGAACTATTCGTTGGTAAGCTTGAAATGGATGACGGTGGGTACTTGATCACCGCGCCTGACAGCACGGCAACCAATGTGCCTGGCGTTTTCGCCGCAGGGGACGTCAAAGACAAAATTTACAGGCAGGCCGTCACCGCCGCGGGCATGGGTTGCATGGCGGCACTGGAAGCCGAAAAATTTCTTGCATCGCACGCCGATGAAAGCCTGGCCGCAGAGTAACCCAAGCCTCTGGAACCTTGTTCGATTTGAATGACGACGACTTTCCGGAGTGCTAAAGGCCCTTTAATTAACAATGTTTTAGATCAATTTAGCGGTTGATTTTCTAGGCTCCTAATATCGGGGTTGAAGTCTCTTTTCAGCACCCCACATATTAACCATCGGGTGTTACTTGGCATCCTTCGATACGGTCTCTGGGCGCACCTCCCCTCTGTACCCCCGCGCTCGGGACCGGGTTGGTTTGCGATTGGCTCCCTTCCGCAAATCAACCGGACTTACGTCTCCCAGACGTAGAGCCTCCCTGTCAGACTTGGCCGGGCCCCGGTAATGGGCCCGGCTCTTTTTATACGCCTATATTATTCTGTCCGTCGATCAATTCGGGTAATTCCGCCATTCGCCAGAACACGGTTGCGCTGTCCCAGAACATGGGTTCGCCGCCACCGCGGGGGACGTACATGAACACCCGTGTGCCCGCGCGCGGCTGACCAGTTGACGCCAAGCAGCCGGCCGCGCTCGAGAATTAGGGTAACTTGGTTGTAGTCGTAGTCAAACACGTCATGCAGCAGAAACGCCGCTCGCTCGGTCGGGCTAAGTTGTTCCAACAGCATCAGCATGGCGGTTGATAAGCTGTCGAGCAACTCGGTGCTTTGGTCGGGCGCGGCGAAGGGCGCTTCCGACGGATCAGCGGACGATCCGTTCAGTAAGGGCTCGGGCAGCCAAACCCCCACGTAACTTTCCCGGCGCACCCGGGCCGAACGCAGGTGATCGATGGCGAGGCGAGTTGCGGCTGTGGTGAGCCAAGCCTTGGGCGAACGCACTTCACGGTTGTCAGTTTTTTGCCAGCGCAGGTACGTTTCCTGAACCACGTCCTCCGCATCGGCCACCGACCCCAGCATCCGATAGGCGATGCCGGTCAAATAGGACCGATGCTCATCGAAAACGTTGGCTGGACTTTGCGGGGTCATGGCTTATTGAACCTCGACCTTGACCAGACGACAACTGACCCTGTAACCCAAACCACGTTTCAAGTCCGGAAACACTCGACTGCTGGCAATAGCAAGCTACAGATCAACCACCGCCTCTTCGCCCAACATGTCTTTTAACTTACCTGATAACTCCTCCGCTTCGGGAGCCGCTGTCACAACGGCTTGGGCGAATGCGCACACTTGCGCCAGCGCTGGTTCCAAGTTCTCAGGTTTGTCATCGAGTACGGCCTGCAGGACATCTCTGCCGACCCCGTCTTCACGAGCGAGATTGACCACAGTCTGAACGCAGGGTCCGAAATCTTCTTCAAGTGTTCCAACAAGTGCGGCAATTGTGCGGGCGTCCGACGAAGCAGCACGCCGATGGCGGGCAAGCGGCATAGACAGGCCGAACTTGAAAAACGCTGATCGAGATACTCTAAAAATATCGCGCATGAAGTCGGCGCTCTCGCCGGTTGCCCGCTCAGTCGCGACAATTTGCTTTTCAAGCATAGCCGCAATCATAGCAATGCCTCCTCTTTCTAGCTTTCAGTTGTGCGGTCCCGCCAAGCCACGGCCGTTGCAATCAAGATGATGGCGGAGGGCAGCACGACGGCAATGGCATCGTTCGCCCAGTTATGACGCGCGCCCTCAACAGTGCCCCACTCGACCACGTGGCGCAGTGCGTGACCGCCCGAGAAAATGCTGGCGACAATCAGAAGAGGCAACTGGGCCGCGCGGATTTGAACCGCCAAAATGACGGCGACGCCCGACGCCGCATAAGCTGCCCCTACGTCGCGCACGAAATGTCCGTTAAAGGGCCCGGTTTCGGCAACCCCCGGCACAGCGTTAAACCAGCTTTCGGGTGCCACGTACATGCCGGCGCCGTTGAGTATTGTAACCACACCGATGAGCCACAAAAGGACACGCGGCCATCCATCAATTGCGCCTGCGCCCGTCGCGGTCCCTGTACCTGAAACAGTCATAACGTCCTCCCAACCATCGCTGACACCCCTATGACGGGGCAGGGGCAATCATTATGACATGAATGAAGGATTTTTTCTCGGTACGCTGTCCGGAACAACAGGTATGATCTTCTGGCATCGGATGGGGATCCCTTAAGAAGCACTGGAAACAACCATGGCTCAGAAAGAAATCGCGTTAATCGTCGGTGCGGGCAGTGGCCTCAGCCGTTCGCTCGCTGTCAAGTTTGCCAACGAAGGAATGGCTGTGGCTTTGGCCGCCCGCAATCCTGATAAATTGGCAGACCTAGCCAATGAAACCGGCGCGCGTGCCTACGCCTGCGACGCAGCTCAAAGCGATCAAGTGGCGGCTCTATTCGATCAAGTCGAGACTGATTTAGGCACGCCAACGGTGGTTGTCTACAACCCAGGCGGCCGATTAGCCGGTCCAGTCACCGACATCGATCCGGAAGGCGTGAAAGACGTTATTTTGGTCGGCTGTTATGGCGGCTTCTTGGTGGGTCAACAGGCGGCCAAGCAAATGAAAGCAAATGGCGGCGGCTCTATCCTGTTCACTGGAGCATCCGCGAGCGTGAAGGGGTATGCTAACTCATCCTCTTTTGCCATGGCGAAGTTTGGTTTGCGCGGCCTCGCCCAAAGCATGGCCCGTGAACTCGCACCGCAAAACATCCATGTAGCGCATTTTGTCATTGACGGCGGCATTAGCCACCCTAATGGCCCCACTAACAAAAGTCCCGACAGCGACGAGTGGATGAACCCGGACGCCATTGCTGAAACTTATTTCAACATTCACCGGCAGCATCGCAGTGCCTGGACGTGGGAGGTGGAGCTGCGGCCCTGGGTTGAAAATTTTTGAGTATTAGAAGTAGCTCAGATTAAATCCGCGGCGGCGGTCCAGCTCGGGTGGGGGACCCATTGCAAGCCCGGCCACCACCGCGGTTATGAGTTAATGAGGGTCAACTCACAACAATATGGTAGCGATGGGCCTGGAATGGCGCCAATCACAAGGGCTCACAATGGAGTGATCAATAATTGTAGAGTGTTCAATAATTGGCCGGCGCTCTGGCGCTCAACGGTATAGTTTTTCACCCTTGATGTCTTCGTAGAGGTCCGCAACCTCATCACCATAGCCGTTGAACAGCAGAGTTGGAATTTTTCGGCCCGTCGCCAGATCGCGCTCTCGGGCCTGGCTCCAGCGCGGATGATCAACCTCCGGATTGACGTTGGCCCAAAAGCCATATTCCCGCTGATTGATTTCTTCCCAAAAGCTTTTTGGGCGGCGCGATACGAATTTAAAGCGCACGATCGATTTGATGGATTTGTAACCGTACTTCCACGGCACAGCCAAGCGAAGCGGTGAGCCAAATTGCTTGGCCAGGGGCTTTCCGTACACGCCCGTCACCATAAAGGCGAGGTCATTGGTAGCCTCTTTGAGGGTTAGTCCTTCACTGTAGGGCCACGGATACCAAAACTGTTTTTGTCCGGGCGCCACCTCGGGGTCCATGAAAGTTTCCATAACCACGTACTTGGCTGAACTGAGTGGCTCCGCGAAATCGATCAATTCGGCCAAGGGAAAACCGCTCCACGGCACGACCATCGACCAAGCTTCCACACACCGGTGCCGGTAAATGCGCTCTTCCAGGGGCATTTTTTTGATCAATTCGTCAATGCCGATGGTGAACTTTTTCTCGACCAGTCCATCAATCTCGATGGTCCAAGGGCGGATCTCCAATTTCTGCGCGGCGAGGGCAATTTCTTTATGGGAGCCGAACTCGTAAAAATTGTTGTACCGGGAGGTCAATTTCTCCGGCGTAATATCGCGCCCGCCTTCGAAACCGTTATTACGATCTACGGGATACAAGTGCGCGGTCGGATCGGCTACCGCCGCCAGCGCCTGCCCGACGCTCAAGCCGGTTCCAAAACCAGGCAAACTCGCCGCCGCAATACCTAAGCCCAGGCCTTTAACAATCTCACGTCGGTTACGATAACGGCTCTCACTGGTGACCGCACTTTCAGGCAGTTCCCAGCTTCGGGGTTTTTTTATCAGCATGACATGATCCTACGGCTTGACCAGCAGCGGCCTGACACCGGTCCTTAGGTGAACGTCCCGACTCTCACCTATGGCCTCAGCGCAATTGTGGCAACACACTTTCTTGTGACAGACGGCCCGCGAAAGATAAGCCGCATGTGCGCAATAACGTTCGTGGGCGTTAGTTGCGGGCATTCGCCGCTTTTGAAGCCGCCAATACTTGTTCGGCTTCCTTGCCGACCAATTCGGTCAAATGATCAAACTCCCAAGTGAACGAACTAACCCCGTGGCTCAAGGAACGCAGGTCAATAATCAGATCATGAACTTCGGATTGGGGTATATGGGCCTGCACAATATCCCAACCGGTCCAACCTTCTTTCCCGTTAAATCCGAGAATC
Source organism: Alphaproteobacteria bacterium (assembly GCA_029941135.1). Classification (GTDB taxonomy): domain Bacteria; phylum Pseudomonadota; class Alphaproteobacteria; order JAPYRI01; family JAPYRI01; genus JAPYRI01. Next base: position 11,965 of record JAPYRI010000013.1, read on the forward strand.
TGACCCCGCCGTGAACTAATGACACCGTTCACCTTGGAGGTAAAATCGGATGGGATGGTAATATTCACGTTCAGAATTGGCTCCAAGATCACCGATTTGCATTGGGGCATTGCCTCGGACATGGCCAAGCGCCCGGCCGTGCGGAACGCGAGATCTGATGAATCAACCGAGTGGTAGGAACCGTCGGTCAAGGTGACCGACACATCCACAACGGGAAAGCCGAGGGGGCCCTTTACCAAGTAGTCTTTTACCCCCGCTTCGACCGACTGAATATACTGCTTCGGCACACTGCCACCTTTGATGGTTTGGTTGAACTCGAACCCTGTGCCTCTGGGCAACGGTTTGATATCCAACACAACGTCGCCAAACTGGCCGTGCCCGCCGGATTGACGCTTGAATTTACCGCGCTGCGTCATGCTCTTGCGGATCGCTTCTTTATAAGGAACGCCGGGAGGTTGCGTCGTCACTTCAAGACCGTAGCGGTTCTTCAAGCGATCCAGAGCGATGTGCAAATGCATCTCCCCCTGACCCCACAGGATGAGTTCGTGGGTGTCTTGATTCATCGCCAGCGTAATCGACTGATCTTCGTCGATGAGTTTTCCGATCGCGCCGGTGAGTTTGACCTCATCATTGCGATTGGCAACGGCAATAGCCTGCCCGTAGATGGGCATGGGGATGTTGGCTTTGGGCAAGTCTACATATGCGCTGCCTTTTGGCACTAAGGAATCGCCGGTTTTCGCGTCTTCCATACGACCCAGTGCAACCGTATCGCCAACCACTGCTTTGAGCATTTTTTTGGTGTCGGCGCCGAGCATGGAATTGATGCCCGATACCCGATCACCGGACATATGGTCGCCATCTTCGATAGTACCACGAAGGACACGCACCACCGATAATTTGCCGCCGTGTGCGGTATGGTAGGTTTTGAGCACTTGCGCGATTGCCGGACCGTCGGCATCGAGTCCCAGTCGTTCGGCGGTTACCGACACTTCAGGTGTTTCATGGCGCAGCGCTTTCAGCAGACGGTGAACGCCATTGTCGCTTTCCGCCGAGCCCAAAAACACGGGCACAATCTCGCCGTTTTGGAAATCGACGGCCAAATCTCGATAAACTTCTTCCTTGGGCGGCGTGATATCCTCGAGTAGTTCTTCCATTAAGTGATCGTCAAAATCAGCCAGTGTCTCAAGCAAGGTGTAGCGCGCTTCCTGTTCGCGCTCGATCATATCGTTCGGTACATCGAGTAATTCCGAAGGCGCATTCACTTTGTATTGGTAGGCGCGTTCGCTGGCGAGATCGATATAACCTGTAACCTCATCACCATTGCGCAGGGGCAAATGCCGCATCACCAAAGGCCGGTCCGAAAAGAGCCGGAGCTTATCGATCAGGTCACCGACGCTACCTTGGGCTTTGTCGAGCTTGTTGACAAAAATCGCTGTAGGTACGCCCAATTCTTCCAGATTTTTGAGAATGGGCGCCAAAGTTAGCGGCCACTGAATTTCCGCATCTACCACGACCACGGCAGCGTCAACCCCCATGACCGCGTTGCGCCCGTCCTGTTGAAATTCGACCGAGCCCGGGCAATCCATAAAGGTCAGGCACTCGCCCATAAACGTAGTCGTCGCCACATTGGTTTCGACGCTCATGCCGCGCGCGCGGGCTTCAGCCGAACTGTCACCAACCGTATTGCCGACGTTGACTTCCCCCTTGCGGGTTGTCGCTCCGGTCATGTTCAGTATGCTTTCAAGTAGGGTAGTTTTGCCACTCAAGTACGGGCCCACAAGGGCCACGCACCGAGGGCCAGATTCCTTTTTGCTGGTCATGATATTTGCCGATCCCCTCATTGTTGAGACTCACTAGCTTGTAATCATAATGGTCCCAGCGGGGAGCTCCGGTTTCAAGCAAAAACCGGGAATTTTTTATTGTATTAAATTACATTTATTCCCTTATAAGTTGATTTATGTCACCTTTCGGCTATTTCAAGCTTGCACAAAATCGCTGTATCCGGCTGCAAGCCTCGGTTAGCGCCTCATTGGACGTGGCATATGAGATACGAAAGTGGGGAGACAAGCCGAATGCCTCGCCATGGACGACAGCAACCCCTTCAGTCTCCAAGAGACAGGTCGCGAAGTCGAGATCGCTATTTATCTGCGTCCCGTCTGGCGTGCTCTTGCCCAGCAATTCGGCACAACTGGGGTAGACGTAGAATGCGCCTTCCGGCGTTGGGCATTCCAGCCCGCTCGCCTGATTCAGCATACTGACCACCAAGTCCCGGCGCTCCCAAAACTTAATCGCCCGTTCACCAATAAAATCCTGGGGTCCGCTGAGCGCTTCGACCGCTGCCGCCTGACTGATAGAACAGGGGTTGGAGGTGCTTTGCGACTGCACTTTAGCCATGGCCTTAATAAGTTCTATTGGGCCGCCCGCGTAACCAATGCGCCAGCCTGTCATGGAGTAGGCCTTCGACACTCCATTTACCGTCAATGTGCGTTCGTAAAGCGCGGGCTCGACCTGGGCGGGCGTGACAAACTCAAAATCGTCATAGACAATGTGTTCGTACATATCATCGGTCATGACCCACACGTGCGGATGACGCATCAGCACGTCGGTCAGCGCTTTCATATCGTCGCGACCGTAAGCCGCACCTGATGGGTTGCTCGGCGAGTTCAGGATCAACCACTTGGTTTGAGGGGTTATCGCCGCCTCAAGCATCTCGGGCGTAACTTTAAAGCCCGAGGCGATGGTCGCATCAATTACCACCGGCGTGCCGCCACCCAGTAGTACGATGTCCGGATAAGATACCCAGTAGGGCGCCGGAATGATCACCTCGTCGCCCGGGTTAAGGGTGGCTAGCATGGCGTTGAACAAAACCTGTTTACCGCCACCGGACACGGATATCTGATTGGGCTTATAGTCGAGCCCGTTCTCACGGCGGAACTTCTCGCAGATCGCCTGCTTCAACTCGAGCGTACCATCGACGGTCGTGTATTTGGTTTTGCCCTCCTCGATCGCCCGTATGCCCGCGGCCTTAATATTGTCGGGGGTGTCGAAATCGGGTTCGCCGGCGCCGAGGCCGATAATATCTTGGCCGGCCGCACGCAATTCAGCAGCTTTCGCGGTGACCACCATGGTGGGTGAGGGTTTTATGCGTTGCAAAGCATCAGCGAGAAATGACATGTCATGGGTCCAATTATGGGAAGGCAGCGCGGCGAACGTACTCCTCGTCCCCGGCCCGCGCAATACTCTAGACACTTGGTAAATAAGCCGTAAAAGACGCAAGGACGACTCGCTTTCGACCCCCCGGACGCGATATTAAGGTATTCATGAACAAGTACGCAGCAACCGGTCAACTATGGCCCCGACCGACGGACATAATCGGTGGTTATGTGCCGCATCGTCCGCCACGCCCGGAGAAGAGCGAAGGCGGCATTCTGTTCAAGATGGTAACCGACTTCGAGCCAGCCGGTGACCAGCCCCAGGCGATCGCGGAACTGGTTGCAAACACCAATAATAACGAAAGAAATCAAGTACTGTTGGGGGTCACCGGGTCGGGCAAGACCTTCACCATGGCCAAATTGATCGAGGCGGTCCAACGCCCGGCGCTCATAATGGCGCCCAACAAAACTCTCGCCGCCCAACTTTATGGCGAGATGAAAAACTTTTTCCCCGACAACGCGGTCGAGTATTTCGTTTCTTACTATGATTATTATCAGCCCGAGGCTTATGTGCCCCGGACAGATACCTACATTGAAAAAGAAGCGACGATCAACGAACAGATCAATCGCATGCGCCATTCGGCAACGCGCTCCCTGCTTGAGCGCGATGATGTGGTGATCGTTGCCAGCGTCTCCTGCATTTACGGCATCGGCTCGGTCGAAACTTATACCGAAACCGCGTTTGAAGTGCGGGTGGGCGGACACATTGACCGTAAAAAGCTGTTGAGCGATTTGGTCGCCCTTCAGTATCGGCGCAATGATGCGGCATTTGGGCGTGGCACTTTCCGCGTGCGGGGGGACGTTGTCGAATTGTTCCCCGCCCATTTGGAAGACCGAGCATGGCGCTTTTCATTGTTCGGCGAAGAACTGGAAAGTATTACTGAGTTCGACCCTCTGACGGGGCGCACGTCCGACACCTTGGAATTTGTACGCATCTACGCCAACAGCCATTACGTAGTGCCAAAACCCACGGTCCAGCAAGCCATAAACACCATCCGCCAGGAATTGGAGCAACGCCTGGCGGTCCTCGACTCCAATGGCAAGCTGTTGGAGATCGAGCGGCTCGAGCGGCGCACCATGCTCGATCTGGAAATGATGATGGCAACCGGGGTTTGTCCGGGAATTGAAAATTATTCCCATCACCTGACCGGCCGGCCGCCGGGATCTCCGCCCCCCACCCTGTTTGAATATCTACCCGACAATGGTCTGCTTTTTGTCGATGAAAGCCACGTCAGTGTGGGTCAATTGGGGGGCATGGAACGGGGAAATTATAAGCGCAAGGAAACCCTGGCCGACTTTGGTTTCCGGCTCCCGTCATGTATCGACAACCGCCCTCTTACGTTTGAAGAATGGGATGTCTTGCGGCCGCAAAGTGTGTTTGTGTCAGCAACTCCCGGACCCTGGGAACTGGGTCAAACAGACGGCGTATTCGTCGAACAACTTATTCGTCCGACAGGTCTGATTGATCCGGTGTGCGAGGTGCGTCCCGTTGCGACCCAAGTCGACGATTTGATCGAAGAGGCAAAAAAACGCGCGGCCTTGGGCCAAAGGGTTCTGGTAACCACCTTAACTAAGCGTATGGCCGAGGACCTGACCGAATATCTCCATGAATGCGGCATCCGGGTTCGTTACATGCATTCGGACATCGAGACATTGGAGCGAATTGAAATTATCCGCGATTTGCGGCTCGGTGTTTATGACGTTTTGGTCGGCATCAATCTGCTGCGTGAAGGTCTCGATATCCCGGAAGTTTCCCTGGTCGCTATATTAGACGCCGATAAAGAAGGCTTTCTACGGTCGGAAACCTCACTCGTACAAACCATTGGCCGCGCCGCGCGCAACGTGGATGGGAGGGTCATTCTGTACGGCGATAAAATGACCCGCAGCATGGAAAGCGCCATCCGCGAGACCAATCGGCGGCGCGAAAAGCAGCAGGCCTATAATGTCGAGCACGGGATCACCCCCGAAACCATCCGCAAGGACATCCATGACATTCTGCAAAGCGTCTACGAGGGCGACCACGTTACCGTTGGCCTCGATGAGCCAGGTACGCAACACCTGGTGGGTGACAATCTGAAAACTCACTTGAGTTCTTTGGACGTGCGGATGCGCGAGGCGGCGGCAGAATTAGAGTTCGAAGAAGCCGCCCGACTGCGCGACGAAATCCGGCGCTTGCAAAATGCCGAGTTGCTCGCCGCAAACGACCCCATGGCGCGCCCGGACCGTCGCAAGGGCAACAAAGGTCGCTCAACCGCCGGACGCCCCGGCTCACGCCAGTACCGCAAAAAATCTCAAAGCCGGGGGCGGTTTTAGTAATCATGATCAAGAAAACCATGGCGACATCATTGGTATAAAGCGCGGCGCTTCAGCATGATCGAGCGCATTAAACAAATCGGCTACCTCCTGGAATCGTCCGCCCGGGACTTGGCGCCGATTGTCATCGTTGTTGCTTTCTTCCAGGTGGTGGTGTTGCGGCAACCCCTCCCCGACCTCGACGGCATCATTGTCGGACTGATCTGCGTGGTTATTGGCCTCGCTCTGTTCGTCCAGGGGCTGGAACTGGCTTTGTTTCCGTTGGGCGAGAATATGGCCGAAGGCCTCGCCCGCAAGGGCAATCTCTTGTGGCTTCTGGCATTTGCCTATGCCTTGGGATTTGGCACCACTGTTGCCGAGCCGGCACTCATCGCCATTGCCGAGGAGGCGGGAAAGGTGGCGTCAAATGCCGGATTCATCGAACCGGGCGAGGATGCACGGAGAACCTATGCCTTCTGGTTGCGATTCACTGTGGCCAATGCCGTTGGCTTGTCTTTGGTCATCGGTGTGTTTCGTATTCTCAAAGGTTGGCCGATCCGTTACTTGATTATTGGCGGATACCTGATTGTGGTGGCGCTCACTTTCCTGGCGCCGCCGGAGATCGTGGGTATTGCCTATGATAGCGGTGGGGTCACCACATCGACGATTACGGTTCCCTTGGTCACCGCATTGGGGGTCGGGTTATCCAGCATGATCCGCGGCCGCAACCCGCTGACCGATGGTTTTGGTTTGATCGCTTTTGCCAGCTTGCTGCCCGTGGTTTTCGTGTTGATTTACGGCATGGTCATTTGAGGACGCTGTGAGTTTAGTCATCAACTTCCTTGAAACACTGTGGTCGACTTTATTCGATGTGATCCCGGTCATCGCTGTACTGATCGGCTTTCAGCTCGGCATGATCCGCCAAAGAATTCGTCAACCCCGGCGCCTGCTTGCTGGAATGATATATGTTTTGCTGGGTCTTTCATTGTTCCTGGTGGGACTAAATAAAGCCTTTTTTCCCATCGGCAATAGCATGGCCATGCAGTTGACCAGTCCCGAGTTTCTGGGAGCTGGCCCCTTGGCTTGGTCGGACTATTATTGGGTTTACATATTCGCTGGCGCAATTGGCTTTGCAACGACGATCGCGGAGCCGGCACTCATCGCGATTGCATTAAAAGCCGAAGAAGCTTCGGGCGGGGCCGTGCGGGGGCGGGGGTTAAGGCTCGCAGTCGCTGTGGGTGTTTCCTTCGGCGTTGCCTTGGGTACATTCCGCATTGTTACCGGCACACCGCTCCATTATTATATTATCCCCGGTTATATCGTTGTCATCATCCAGACCATGTACACCAGCCGGTTCATCACCCCTCTCGCCTACGATTCGGGCGGTGTCACCACGTCAACGGTCACCGTGCCCCTGGTTGCGGCCCTTGGCCTTGGCCTTGCCTCCACCATTCCAGGGCGCAGCCCGATCATCGATGGCTTTGGCCTCATCGCCTTTGCCAGCTTGTTTCCCATCATCGCCGTCATGGCCTATGGCGAGATCAGTTTGTGGCGGTCAAAGCGTAATCGACGAAAAAATCAGGACGCCTCGAAATCCGTCCCTGATGAAAGGAGTAACCCATGAGATTTAAACTGATTGTCGCGCTCGTGGACGACAAAGACACCGATACTATATTGCGCGTCGCACGCGAAGCCGGGGCCACCGGGTCAACGGTGATCTCCAGCGCCCGCGGTGAAGGATTGAAGCCCGAAAAGACTTTTCTCGGTCTCAACTTGACCGGGCACCGGGATTTGCTCATGTTCGTGGTCGCGGAACAACTTAGTCGAACGATTTTGGAAAAGATCGCGGAAGAGGGCAATTTTGAGGCTTCCCCAGGTTCGGGCATTGCCTTTCAAATCGACATCGAAGACGCTGTCGGTTTGAGCTCTCAATTAGAAACCATCGGCAGTGAAATAGAAGATCAGATATGACGGATAAAAAAAGTGTCCCCGTAGAAGAGATCATGACCCGCTCTGTTCATCAGATAGACGGTCTGGCAACCGTGCGGGATGCAATCGCCAAGTTTGCCGAACATCGGATCAGCTCACTGGTCATTCCCCGCCGTGACAAGTCTGACGAATACGGCATGATTCATGTGTCCGATGTGGCCTCGCGAGTGATCGCACGCAACCTCTCTCCGGATCGTGTGCAAGTCTTCGAAATCATGTCAAAACCGGTGCTGGCTGTCCCCGCCGAGATGAATATTCGCTATGCCATCCGTCATTTGGTCGAGTTTCAACGCTCTCGGGCAGCGGTTATTGATCATCAACGCGAACTGGTCGGCATTGTTACCTTGCGCGACATGGTATTGCGTTATGAGCAAAACGATATTTAGGCGATCAAACTTCCGGGGTCGTTGTGTTGTTCAATGGAATAATTTCTCTTTTCGTCGCGCCGGTTTCTCGCCACGCTCATCCGGTATATAACGATCTCCAACCACGGGCTCTTGAGGGAAATTATCCCCCCCGGCACTGCTTAGTCTCGATACCGGCCAACTGATTACCGCATGATCTTTATTCAGACCGTTTTGGGCCTCGTCATTCTGCTTTTGGGCGGCGATTTTTTGGTTCGAGGAGCTGTCGCTCTGGCCCAAAGGCTGGGAGTATCGGCGCTGGTTATCAGCCTCACAGTGGTCGCGTTCGGCACTTCGGCGCCAGAACTGGTAGTCTCCATTGAAGCGGCACTTGGCGGCATTTCTGATATCGCGCTCGGCAATGTGATTGGCAGCAATATTGCCAATGTGTTGCTGGTAATAGGGGTGCCGTCACTCCTCTATCCAACCGTCTGCAACGCTCCGCTCCTGCGCCGTAATGTGTCGTTTGCTATTCTAATCAGCGTTCTTTTTATGGTGCTCGCGTCCTCAGGCCTGCTGGTGTTTTGGAATGGTGTGGTGCTGGTGCTCGTTTTGCTGATGTTCATTGCCTATTCGTCGAGCATGGACAAGAACGTGGCCGCAGTGGCGCTTGAAGTCGCAACTGAGGTTGAACAACACACTTATAAGGGCATGACAGCGTTTCAGTCGGCGCTCTTTTTGGTGGGCGGTTTGTGCGGCTTGCTCGCCGGCGCGAAGATATTAATCGATGTGTCTATCGCCATTGCGCGCGCGGCCGAAATCTCGGAAGCGGTCATTGGGTTGACCTTGGTCGCTGTGGGTACTTCCTTGCCGGAACTGGTTACCGCTATGATTGCCGCCGTGCGCCGTCACAGCGAAGTGGTGGTTGGCACAGTGCTGGGAAGTTGCATTTTCAACTTGACCGCGGTTATGGGGGTAACGGCACTGGTCACCGACGTTCCTGTATCGCCGGGCTTTCTCCAAGTGGATCTATGGCTCATGCTGGCGGCACTCACTTTGCTAAGCGTGTTTATTTTTTGCCGTATGCCCATTGCGCGCTGGGCGGGCGTGGTTTACCTGACCATTTACGGTGGTTATACCTGGGCCTTGCTGCAAGGGGTTTTCACCTACGACATGAGGGTAAACTAAACATGGGTTTGGAAACGCCAGGAACAGTACTAGTCACCGGCGGTGGTGCCCGCATCGGCCGCGCTATATCGCTCGACCTGGGCATGCGGGGTTGGCATGTGGTGGTCCAATATCTGCATTCTGACGACGGCGCACAGCAGGTGGTCGAGGACATCATCAAAGCGGGAAGTAAAGCCATTGTTCTGCAGGCCGATCTGTCCAAGCCAGAGGCCGTTCAGGCGATTATCCCACGGGCAACGGCCGAACTTGGGCCACTCAAATGCCTGATCAACAATGCGTCAGTTTTCGAAAACGATGATATCTCGTCGGTTGACCTGACGTCTTGGCGGGCGCACATGGACGTGAACCTGCATGCACCCTTGATATTAACCCAGGCATTTGCGGCACAAGCCGTCGCCGATGGCGGCAATGTGATTAACATATTGGATCAGCGGGTGTGGAAGCTGACTCCTTTCTTTCTGTCCTATACCGTAAGCAAAGCAGCTTTGTGGACGCTGACACAAACGCTGGCCATGGCGCTTGCGCCGGGAATTCGCGTGAACGGCGTGGGACCAGGGCCCACCCTGCCCAGTCCCCGCCAAACCGATGCGCAGTTTGCCCAGCAATGCGCGTCCACGTTATTGCAACGCGGCGCGTCACCCGAGGAGATTTGCGCGGCAATTCAGTTTATTCTTAGCACGCCATCCATGACCGGGCAGATGATTGCCCTCGATGGCGGCCAGCACTTGGCTTGGCAGTCGCCCGAAAACAGTAACGGCCAGGAATAGCGGATAACCCGGGAGCAAAACCGCCATGGATCAGCAGCCTAAAGACACCAGCGCCATCTTCCCCTTGCGAATCGCCGACGCCGGACGCTCGGTGCGCCATGTCTTCGTCCGCGACCTAGTGATCGACGCAAACATCGGCATCCATGCCCACGAGCGCCAAGGCCGCCAAAGGGTGGTCGTTAACGTCGATCTGTCAGTTACCGAAATTGACCGGCCGGTGCAGGACAAAATTGGCGAAGTCCTGTGTTACGAGGAAGTCGCGGCAGGCATCGAAGACATCGTTGCTACCGGGCATATCAATCTGGTCGAAACTTTGGCCGAACGCATTGCTCAAATGTGCTTGCGGGACGAACGTGTTGAGACCGCTCGAGTTCGGATTGAAAAGCCGGACGCATTGCCAAACGCGGGCAGCGTTGGAATCGAGATAGAACGCGTCCGAAAATCGACTCAGGCACCCGGCTAGACCCTAAATTACACGTTAACAAACGGTTAAATCGGCAGAAATCAGCCATTTTGCCAATTTCAGTGGTCGAAAGTTGTACACAGTGACCGAAAATGTCGCTGGCTCCGCTGCTACCGACCAATATATTTCCCGGGGTTTCCCCTAAAATCATATTGACTTTGATTTATGTAATAATTTCAAACGGTTATATTTTTTGCCTATTTTTTATGCAAAGATGTCTGAAGTGAAGGCCAGAGCGGCTTGAGACTGTATTTCCGTTCTTTACCCACAAAGTTATCCACAGAAATAGTGGATAAAAAAATATTATTTTATTCCTTCGGTGAAGGCCGATTCTACCCTGAAGAGAACACCGTTGACCGCAGTCTCGTAGCGGCCAAAATAGGCATATGTCAAAGAAAACCACCTCAACAAGCGTAGCGGCGCGCGGCGACGGCCGCGATGTCATCCGGGCGGCGGCGCGCAATTTGCCGAGCCGGCCTGGCGTCTACCGGATGATCGATAGTCGGGGCACCGTGCTTTATGTGGGCAAGGCGAAAAACCTCAAAAAGCGGGTAAATAGTTACTTGAATATGACGAGTCACAGCAATCGCATTGCGCGCATGGTGCTGACGACCGCCGACCTTGAAATCATCACCACACACACGGAAGTCGAAGCCCTACTCCTTGAAGCTAATCTGATCAAACAGCTAAAACCTGTATGCAATGTGCTGCTGCGGGACGACAAATCGTTTCCCTATATTCACCTGACCCATGGTAAATGGGCCCGTCTCACTAAACACCGTGGGGCACGTTCGAAGGATGGCGACTTTTTTGGACCCTTCGCATCCGCGGGCGCCGTCAATCATACCCTCAATACACTGCAACGGGCGTTCATGTTGCGGTCGTGCTCGGACAGCGTATTCCGCAGCCGCAGCCGCCCGTGTTTACTCCATCAAATCAAACGCTGCACAGCGCCCTGTGTGGAAGGTCATATCAGTCACTCTGACTACAATGCATTGGTCGAAGAAAGCCGGCAATTCCTATCCGGCCGCAGCCAGAAAATTCAGCGCCGCCTGTCGGACTCGATGCAAACCGCCAGCGCCGAGATGGAATTTGAAAAAGCCGCCGTTTACCGGGACCGGATTAAGGCGCTCACGCAAATTCAAGCCCACCAGGAAGTGAATTTTTCAGGATTGAACGAGGCCGATGTGATCGCCGCCCACCGCGACGGCGGGCAAACTTGCATCCAGGTGTTTTTCTTCCGATCGGGGCAAAACTGGGGCAATCGTGCCTATTATCCGCGCCATGATGCACAGCAAGAAATGGGAGAAGTCCTTGCCGCCTTCATCGGTCAGTTTTATGACAATAAACCACCGCCGCGATTGGTGCTGTTGAGTGACCGGCCCCACGAGCAAGCCTTAATCGAGGAAGCTCTTTCGCTTAAAGCTGATCGCAAGGTGAAACTATTGGTGCCCCAGAGGGGGGATAAACGGGCGGTGGTGGATCATGCCCTGACCAATGCCCGTGAAGCCTTGGAACGCCGGTTGTCGGAAAGCGCTTCACAGCTGCGATTGCTCGAAGACCTAGCCGACGCCTTCGACTTGGATGCACCGCCGCAACGCATTGAAGTATACGACAACAGCCACATTTCAGGCACCAACGCCACCGGTGCCATGATCGTCGCCGGTCCGGAAGGGTTGATGAAGAACGCCTACCGGAAGTTTAACATCAAAGACAAAAACCTAACCCCTGGCGACGACTACGGCATGATGCGCGAGGTCCTCACCCGGCGGTTTTCACGCCTTTTGAAAGAGGATCAGGACCGCACGAACAACATGTGGCCGGATCTCGTGCTCATTGATGGGGGCGCCGGACAGCTGTCGGCCGTCCTCGAAGTATTCGCTGACCTAGGCGTCGATGACGTGGCAATCGCGGCAATCGCCAAGGGGCCGGACCGCAATGCCGGGCGCGAACGCTTTTTCTTGCCTGGCAAAGCGCCGGTGAGCCTCGAGCCCCGTAGCCCCGTGTTCTATTTCCTTCAGCGCTTACGGGATGAATCTCACCGTTTCGCCATCGGCACTCATCGGGCAAAGCGCGCCAAATCCACCCGCAGATCGCGGCTCGACGATATTCCCGGAGTGGGTGCCCGGCGCAAACGCGCTTTGTTGCATCATTTTGGCGCCGCCAGCAGTGTCGAGCGCGCGGGACTTGCCGATTTGGAAGCCGTAGAAGGTATCAGCAAAGTCGTCGCCAAAACCATTTATGACCATTTCCACGAGGGCACTTGATCGCGCGGATGACAACTGATGCTATAGTGATCAATCTATTTTCCGGGTCAGCGATTAGAAAGACTTGGCGTTTTATGAAGATGACATCGCGACAAAGGCGATCATGATTACCACCCTTCCCAATCTATTGACCCTTTCGCGCATTCTGGTCATTCCACTGTTTACTGGCGCCTTCTATTTAGCGTCGCCGCTCGACCAATGGGTCACGTTCGGTATTTTTGTCGCCGCCGGAATTACTGATTTTTTCGACGGCTACTTGGCTCGGAATCTTAATCAAGTTTCAATTCTCGGCCGGTTTCTCGACCCTATCGCTGACAAGCTTCTGGTCGCCGCCGCCATTCTGATGCTGGTCGCTTTCAACCGGATCGAAAGCTGGACCGTACTCCCGGCGATGGTTATTTTGTGCCGGGAAATTCTGGTGTCGGGATTGCGGGAGTTTTTGGCTCAAGTTAAAATCAGCGTGCCGGTAAGCCGCCTGGCGAAATGGAAAACCGGCGTTCAGATTGTTGCCTTGTGTTTTTTGTTGCTCGGCAATGTTGTCGATGATTTTCTACCGGCTGGCCAAATAGGCTCAATCGGTTTATGGATTGCGGCAATCCTGACATTGTATACGGGCTATGATTATATGCGCGTCGGACTGCGTTATATGACCGCGCCGGATTCCGAGTGATCCATTTGAGGAACGTGAAACGATGAAAGTCTTCGGGCTGGTGGGGTGGAGTGACAGTGGCAAAACCACCTTGATGACCAGGCTGCTTCCGGAATTGACTAATCGCGGCTTGCGCGTCTCAACCGCCAAACACGCCCACCACGAATTTGATTTGGACACTGAAGGCAAGGACAGCTATCTGCATCGCAGTTCCGGGGCCACAGAAGTTATGATAGCCTCTCGGCAACGCTGGGCTTTATTACACGAACATCGGAATGAGCCCGAAAGCTCCCTGGAGGAACTGATCACGCACATGTCGCCGGTAGACTTGTTAATGGTGGAGGGCATGAAGCAACATGCCCACGACAAGATTGAAGTTCACCGCTCCGGCCGCGCAGCGCCATTGATACTGGATGAACAAACGGGCGTGGTGGCGGTTGCGTCGGACGCTCCTTTGGAAGGACTCTCGGTGCCGGTATTGGATTTAAACGACCCCAGCGCCATTGCCGATTTCATCATCGACCATTGCGGCTTGGCAAGGTTAGTCGATGCCGCCCGTCAATCCAGTGGCGGTTAGAATGGTTGCCGGTGTTTAAAATGACTGGCGGGCGCTAAGATGGCGCAACTTTCGGACGACTGCTTTCGACCGGGCGCCGACTTGATGCCCCTGCTCGACGCATTGACCTTGTTAGAGCAGCGATTGGACGCGGTTGTCGGCACGGAGATTGTCCCGCTTAAAATGGCGCGCGGTCGCATCCTTAACGAAGACTTGGTCGCTGACATGGATGTCCCGCCCCATGATAATTCCGCCGTCGACGGCTATGGATTTCGCTGGGGTGATCTTGCACCCGAAGGCGACACCCGATTTCAAGTGATCGGCCGGGCGGCTGCCGGTCATCCTGTCGAAACATCGCCGGATTGGTCCCTGCCAGTGGGCGCGGCAGTCCGGGTGTTCACCGGGGCACCCGTACCGCCGGCGTGCGACACGGTCGTGATGCAAGAAGACGCGAGCGAATTGGGCGATGGGGCGGTTATGATCCCAGCCGGGCTGAAGATAGGCGCGAACCGGCGCTCGGCAGGCGAAGATATTCAGAAAGGTGACCGCATTCTCAACCGAGGCTTGCGCCTCAAGCCGCAACACTTAGGCATCGCAGCCTCAGTCGGCCGCAGTCAATTGACGGTCTACACGGCGCTGCGCGTTGCCATTTTTTCCACCGGTGACGAAGTTAAAGAACCTGGAACGCCCTTGCCTCTCGGCGGTATTTACGACGCTAACCGGATTATGGTGGCAGCTTTCTGCGAGGCGCTTGGCGCGCATGTAAATGACTTAGGCATATTGCCTGACAAATCGGATCAAATTCGATCAGCCCTCGAAGAGGCAACCGAAAGTCACGACTTGATTATTACTTCGGGCGGCGTTTCAGTGGGTGACGAAGATCATGTGAAAGCGGCGGTGGAAGAGCTCGGCCAATTGCATTTTTGGCGCTTAGCGATCAAGCCCGGGCGTCCCATCGCCCTCGGCCAAGTGCGCGGCGTGCCGTTTGCCGGGCTCCCTGGCAACCCTGTGGCCGCGATGGTGACGTTTCTGCGGATCGTGCGGCCTGTGGTGTTGGCGTTGAGTGGGGCAACCGAATTGACCCCCAAATCCTATCAAGTGGCATCGAGCTTTGCCTACACGAAGAAACGGCCGCGGCGAGAATTGATCCGCGTCCACATCGTGGCCGGTGATAACAATGTGCCCACGGCGCATCGCTTCAAAGATCAAGGTGCGGGTATCCTGACGTCGATCACATCATCGGATGGCCTGGTTGAACTGTCGGAAGATCACAGCGAGGTCAAAGTTGGCGATATGGTCGAATTTATTCCGTTTTGCGAGGTGGACGCGTGAAATTGCTGTATTTCGCTTGGGTCCGCAACAAGGTGGGGATCGCTGAAGAAAATATCACGCTCCCCGACCATGTGGGTGACATAGCAGCCCTGCTGAGCTGGCTGCGCGAACGCAATGACGGCTTCGCCGACGCACTTTCCGACATGACCGCCATTCGCTTTGCGGTGAACCAGGAGATTGCCGCCCTTGATCAGCCGGTGACCGACGACGACGAAATTGCCCTGTTCCCGCCCATGACTGGTGGCTAAGAATAAGGAGGAGTGCCGTGATTAGGGTACAAGCACAGGACTTCGACGTAGGCGCCGAGATCGACGCCATGGCCGCTGGCAACACCCACATCGGAGGGATTGCGAGCTTCGTTGGCTACGTCCGCGATTTGAACGACGGCAACACCGTGTCGGCGATCACGCTTGAACATTATCCGGGCATGACCGAACGCAGGCTCAATGAAATTGAGCAAGAAGCCCAGCGTCGCTGGCTCTTGGAAGACGCCCTCATCATTCACCGCTACGGCAGGCTGGAACCCGGCGACCGTATTGTCCTTGTGGTCACCGCATCGGCCCATCGGCAAGCCGCATTCAATGCCACCATGTTCCTAATGGACTGGCTGAAAACCGAAGCGCCGTTTTGGAAACTTGAAGCGACCGGTGACGGCGAGCACTGGGTCGAAGCGCGTGAAGCCGACGACATTGCTGCCGATAAATGGAAGCAAAAAAACTGAAAGGTCGACCTAGGCCGCCACGCGCCGCCGGACCAAGTTTTGATAATCGTCCATCAAAGACTTGGTCAAATCTCCAACGATAAACGTATAGGGGCCGATTTCGCCCAGTGGCGACACTTCGGCCGCAGTTCCGGTGAGGAATGCTTGCTCAAAGTCGGCCATCTCCTCGGGCATGATCGCGCGCTCAATGATCTCGATACCGCGTGCCCGCGCCAAGCCCATCACCGTCCGCCGGGAAATGCCATCCAGGAAACAATCGGGTGTCGGCGTGTGTAATACGCCGTCTTTGACGAAAAAGATGTTGGCGCCAGTTGCCTCGGCTACCTGGCCACGACAATCCAGCATCAACGCATCGTCATATCCGGCCGCTTCTGCCGCGTGTTTGCTGAGCGTGCAAATCATATAAAGTCCGACGGCCTTGGCTTGGGTTGGGGCCGTATCAGGTGCCGGGCGGCGCCATTCTGCGATGTTAAGCCGCAAACCTTTCAGCAGCGCATCGGGTGAAAAATAACTCGGCCAGGCCCAGCAGGCGATGGCCAGATGGATCTGGTTAGCTTGCGCCGAAACGCCCATCATTTCACTGCCCCGCCAGGCAATCGGACGCACATAACCATCGCTCAAGCCTTCAACGGCGAGCGCATCCCGGCACGCTTTGTTGATTTCTTCGAGGCGATAAGGGATCTCGAACCCTAGAATACGGGCCGAATTGATCAGACGCTCATTGTGCTCCGCCAATTTGAATATCTCGCCATCATAGGCACGCATACCTTCAAATACGGCGCTCGCGTAATGAAGACCATGGGTAAGAAAATGGATTTTACCGTCACGCCATGGGATCAACTTGCCGTCGAACCAGACGCAGCCGTCGCGATCATCAAATGATGCCGATGCCATAACTAGCTTACCTCGAGTCTACAAGTGTAACTCACCCGTGCCATCGGTTGGCAGTGTCCCGTACGGTCTGGTGAATTATGCGCGAAATCCTTTGCCGTCCGTAACATTGCCCTTAATGTTAGTCAACATGACTGTCGTCAAATCAGCCTATATTCAAGCTCACTCGTCCGCAGAACATGTCGTGGCGCGGCTTCGGCTGAGCTGTATAGTTGGTGGGATATAAAGGACCATCCATGGCCACCATTCGTAACTCCGACCCACAAGTCTTGACCGATTCAGCGCCGCACATCCTTGTGGTCGACGACGACAGGCGGTTGCGCGATCTGTTACGGAAATATTTGGTGGGCAATGGCTTTCGGGTGACCACCGCAAAAGATGGGCAAGATGCTCGCGAGAAGTTAAAAGGCCTCGCCTTTGATGGCATCGTCATGGATGTGATGATGCCTGGTGAAAGCGGGTTGGAGCTAACTTTGTCATTGCGGGAAACATCGGATGTGCCCATCTTACTGTTGACGGCAATGGGCGAAGCGGAAGACCGGATTACGGGACTAGAGCGCGGTGCGGACGATTATCTGCCCAAACCTTTCGAGCCCCGGGAACTGATCCTGCGCTTGCAAGCGATCTTGCGCCGGGGCAAACAGCAAACGCCCGCACCCCTGACTGACCAGCCGATTTCACTTGGATTGTGTCGTTTCACGCCCGCCCGCGGCGAGCTAAGTCAGGGCGAGACCCACATTCCATTGACGGACGGCGAAACTGCTTTACTCACTTTATTTGCCGAAAAGCCGGGTGTCGTCATCAGCCGGCTCGAACTCGCCGAACGCACAGGGGCTCGACAGGAACGTTCGATAGACGTGCAGATCACGCGACTTCGGAGGAAACTGGAAGAGGACCCTAAATCGCCCCGATATTTGAAAACTGTGCGCGGCCGGGGATATGTACTGTGGCCCGATTGAATGCGCTTTTTAGGGTCCTTCGATGGATGGCAAAGACCGCACGCTGGTCCGGAGGCTGGCGATGCTGAAAAAACTGCTACCATCTTCGTTGTTCGGCCGGGCGCTGGTCATCATTGTGGCGCCCATTGTACTGCTGCAGTTGGTGGTCATCTTTATATTCTTTGACCGTCATTGGGACACCATGAGCGAGCGCATGGCCCGTGGTGTGGTCGGCGACATCACCATGGTGATCGAAACTCTTGGTCCCTCGCCATCCGCCAAAAACACCGCGCGCCTGGCCAGTGTCGCCCTGCGCAATCTTCAACTTGAATTCAAGCTAACCGCTGACGCTGAATTGCCACCCCCGGTTTCCGACTGGCAATTGGGGGTGCCGCGCTGGGCTCTGTCGCGGGAATTGGAGGATCATCTCGGCTATCCCTATGGGCTGCACAAAGGAGGCGGCCAAAATTTCGTCGCCATCCAAGTCGCCGTGCCGGCAGGCTTGCTCACCGTACAAGTGCCGGTCAGCCGCCTCACTGCGAGCACCAGTCATATTTTGTTGCTGTGGATGGTTGGCTCCTCTCTAGTACTGCTGACCATTGCCATCATTTTCCTCAGAAACCAAGTCCGACCCATATTGAAATTAGCCGAAGCCGCCGAGGCTTTTGGTAAAGGTCAGGTCACCGAGCGTTTCAAGCCCACCGGTGCGCTCGAAATTCGTCAAGCAGCGGCCCAATTCCTGGATATGCGGGAGCGCATTCTCCGTCACCTGCAACAGCGCACGGAAATGCTGGCAGGGGTCAGTCATGACTTACGCACCCCGCTCACCCGCATAAAATTGGAACTTGAGATGCTGGGGTTCGGGGAGGAGATTGCAGACTTGCGCAGCGATATTGTTGAGATGGAGAATATGCTCGATGAGTATTTGGACTTTGCCCGCGGTCAAGATCAAGAAGAGCCGGTAACCACCGATCTCGGTAGCTTACTGCAGGAGGTTGCGAGCGACGCGCGACGCGAAGGCCGGGACGTGGGATTGAACATTGACGGCGATATGGTGCTGAGGCTGCGGCGCGATGGGTTTAAGCGTTGTCTTACCAACCTTGTCGGCAATGCGCTCAGGTTTGGCTCACGGGTCAATATTTCGGCAGCACGCCGGTCTGACTCCATCGTCATCGCTGTGGATGACGATGGCCCGGGTATTCCGGAAGCTGATCGCGAAGTCGTATTTCGGCCCTTTTTGCGGCTTGAACAGTCGCGCAATCCGGATACCGGTGGGGTGGGTCTGGGGCTCAGTATTGCCCGTGATGCCGCCCGCAGTCACGGCGGCGACATCACTCTCTCCACCAGTCCCTTGGGCGGTTTGCGCGCTCTTGTTCACCTGCCGATATAAACGCCGATAGAGAAAGGGCCGCCCCGGTTACCCGGCAGACGGCCCCATACGCGTACGCATACTAGCTAATTAATTCTTGTGGGATTAAGCCTTAGCTGCCGTTACCACGGTCTGGGCCTCAGCCACGGCCTCGTTCGCACGCTTACTGATCACGTCGAAAATTTTTTGACCCGACGTCGCCGCCAATTCCATTAATTCACGGCTATTGGCGACCGCACCGTCAAAACTAGCCTGGACGGCTTCAGTTTGCTTTTCCGGGTTGAATTCGGGCAGACCTTTTTTGGTGGTTGCCTTGACTGCGCTTTCAAATTCCTTGACCGACAATTTCAGCATCTCGCCCTGGCGCTTCAACAGCTCTTCAAATCCGGTTGCGGTCAGTTTGCCGGCTTTATCGAAAGCTTCCAGATTCTTTTTTTGCAGGTCGAGGATGGCGTCGGCGTTGAGGCTGGGAAAGCCAAAACTCGTCCCAAAATTAGGCAAAAACTTAGAAAAATCTATGCCAAACGCGGTGTCTGTTTTCGTCATTTGATCCGCCTATTTCTATTTGTCCGCAATGGCTCGGCTTGCGGGATCTCAAGAGGATGCACTTGCGTCTCTTGGACCAAAATTCATTTATATTGCAGCGCAGCAATTACGGTTTACCTCGAACTTAGGATAGAAGTCAACAAAAAATAGTGCGCTGCACAAATTTTTTTGCAGTGCACTAGATATGAAGGGGGGGGCCGAGAGCGGCGAATCGCAAAAGTATTCGTCTAAAGGCAGCGAAAGGGAGCAGATCGAACCGCCGTGTCAGCCCGGCCAAGTGCCCGATCCAGGGCTCCCATGGTTGCACTCAAGTCTTCCGAATCGTCCTTGAACCAAGCCCTCATCGCGCTCAGGTAGACCAACCCCAGGCCGCGCGCGCGCAAACGGCCGCTTATGCCAGAGCTGCTAATACCGGCGCCCTCCAGCATCCAGGCAAGGGATCTGGCCTGGTGCGGCAGCAAACAAAACAAGGCCAAAGGATCGCGTGCCAGATCACGGGCAATCCGCTGGATCGCCGCCTTGTGGGGTGTAAGGGCGTCAAACCGGCACATTAGGACGTCAAAAAGACGGTCCCGCGCGGACTCTTCCTCGTCCTCTGTCGAAGATTCGGCCGCCGTAGTGCTGGCCCCGGCTTTGGCATTTTCCGCCAAGACCTTGGCATCGGTGCGTTCGATGAAGGCGGCTAGGATCTCGGTCTTTGAGCCGTAATGCTTATTCAGTTCGACAAGCGACACGTTCGCCGCATCAGCGATATCCCCAAGTCCGGTTGCCCGCCAGCCGTGTTCGGCTGCCAGCTTCATCGTGCTGTCGAGAATACGTTTCGTCGTTTCAGCTTTTCCGGCCATTTGGGAACCGACCCCCGGCGGCTCTATACGTCCAGTGGCATGTTACACTTTGATCGCTTGTATGGCGAGTGGACCCAAAATCAGTTTGTCCCTAGGCCACTGATCAAGATTGAAAATGCTTGCTCAATTTCAGACCCTGGCACTGGTAGGACGAGCCAATTCCAGTGCCGTACAAGCGCTCGGGACGCGCGGTCATGCGCTCATAAATAAGGCGCCCGACCACTTGGCCCACATCGATGATAAACGGAACCTCGTGCGAGCGAACTTCAAGCACCGCGCGCGTGCCGCCCGCACCCACTTCGGCATCGCCAAAGCCGGGGTCGAAAAAGCCAGCATAATGGATACGAAATTCGCCGACCGACGTATTGTAGGCCATCATTTCAGCGGCGAAGTCTGGGGGAACTGTGATCGCTTCCCGGGAGGCCAGGATGTAGAAATCATCCGGATCCAGAATGATGCCGCCGTCCTTGCGCGCATGTATGGTGTCCCAGAAATCGATCGGGTCGTAATACCCAATCCGGTCCAAATCGACCAGCCCCGCATGCTTCTTCGCCCGATAACCAATCAAACCATCGGTGTCTGCGCCTTCGGTATCGACAGTTAGGAGCAGCGACCCCTTCTCGATGTTGGCGCCGCCAGGGTCTGAGTTCACCAGTCCGACCTGATTGTCGAGATTGCGCAGTAGCCGGTCACTGGCGGGCGGCGACCCGCGCTTCACGCGTAGTTGCACAAGGCGAGAGCCCGTGCGCGCCAATATGCTGAACGAGCGCGGAGATATTTCGGCGTAGAGTGGTCCCTGGTACCGCTCCCGCACCCGGTCAAATTCGGCGCCGAAGTCGGTAATCAGCCGCGCGAATACATCCAGGCGTCCGGTTGAACTTTTTGGGTTGGCTATTGCTGACGTGCGTTTTCTGAGACACAGGCTTTCCTGCAGCGGCACAATGTAGACGCACCCTTTTTCCAAAACGGCGCCATCCGTCAGGTCGACTTTATGCATGCCAAATTGTGTGATCTTGTCTTTGACAGTCGACTTCGTACCCGGCAAAAAACTCGCTCGCACCCGGTAAGCCACGTCGCCCAATCGCAAATCTAGGCTGGCCGGCTGAATTTGACTATCGTCAATGCCCTCCATGGCATTGATCTCGTCGCCGATCATGGCCCGAATATCTTGGGCGGGAAGCACCCCGGTATTGTACAATTTGGGCATCATTACTTTTGGTTCCGTGGTCTGCTCATCCGGGAACAATGTTCGTACATTAGTGGTTCTCGCTGGTGCCGTCATGGCCTGGTCGATCCTTTTGTCAGAGCAACTACCAATTAATCAATAATTTCTGGATAGAACCCGCCCAGCTAAAATTACTATGGCAGGACCGATACGCTGTACGCAATTCGAACTCAGTAACACTCATCAACTCGCCACTTGGCATGGGGCCAATCACGCCCCAGTCCAACTTGGCTTGGTCAGCCAGCCAACGCTCGCGAGCGCTCAGTGGCCGCCGTAACCGCCCGGGTTAACAAGGACTGCAAACCGTTATCAGCCATAAGAACCGCAAGGGCGGCCTCGGTTGTACCGCCGGGGCTGGTCACATTCTTCCGCAATTGAGAAGGCTGTTCTTGGGCTTGCCGGGCGAGCTCGCCCGCGCCGCTAACCGTTGCACCCGCAAGCTGGGTCGCCAAACCTTCGGGGAGGCCCGCGGCAACGCCGGCCGCCGCCATACACTCAATCATCAAAAACACGTAAGCGGGACCGCTGCCCGACACTGCGGTTACGGGGTCCATCAGGCTTTCATCAATCACCCAAGCAACTTCGCCCACAGCTTCGAGCAATTTTCTGCACATTTCTTTTTGCGACTCAGCAACGGCTGAATTTCCACAGGCAACCGTCATTCCCCGACCAATTGCCGCCGGTGTATTGGGCATGGCACGGACGACGGCGCTGGTTTCCCCCAGGGCATTTTCAAAAAAAGCAATTTGTTTGCCGGCCGCTATTGAAAGAAAAACGGTTTCAGGACCGGCAAAGCGCCGATACTTGCCAATTGTTTCGGCAAGCGATTGGGGCTTTACAGCTAATACAACAACCTCCGGCGAGATACCGTCATCAATGTGATCAACATCTTCGTAGACATGAATATTGGGCGTTTGGTCACCAATTGCCGACATGAGTGTCTCAGCGGTTGGCCCATGGGGTTCGATCACATAAAAGGCACTTTCTATAGCACTGGCGTTGGCATCACCTCCTGCGCCGCCAAGCCAGCCGTTCAGTAGCGCGGACCCCATTTTGCCGCATCCGACCAGCAAAATGGGCCCGGTCATGCCTCGCCTTTGGTGTCGAACATGGCGGCTTCAACCGCCTCGGCCGGAGTCTTCCCGGCCCATGATACGAATTGGAAGGATGGGTAAAAGCGTTCGCACTCGTTGATCGCCGCTTCAATCATGTCGCGACATTCGTCCGGTGTCGCCTGGCGCCCATTGCGGACGAGGACAGTGTTGCGGTAGAGAGGCAACCCTTGCCCATCCCACAGCTCGAAATGGCCAAGCCACATTTGTTGATTGATCAACGCGAGCAGCTCATAGGATTCCTGCTGACGGTGAGCGGGCACCCGCGCATCAAAAGCGCAAGACAGGTGCAAGGCCTGGAAATCGTCGCGCCAGGTGAGGCACAGATGATATTCACACCACGTCCCGGCCACGGTCAGACTAAGCTCAGCTTCCCCTGAACGGTCATACGGCCATTGGTTCGCAGCAACAATCTCTTCTACCAAATCCAATGGATTGGTACTGTCGGTTTCACTGAATACAGATTGTAGGTCCATGAATGACGTGTCCTTGATCCAGTTTTCTCACCCTGTCCGCCGGCACTTTATTTTTTAAGTCAGACCCATCTATTGCGGGTGATTTTGCTGACTCCTACGAAATACTGCCACTATATGTTGAGACTTTCACCATATATTGTAGTTTTTGTGCTGTCGAACACCAATATATGTACCCTGCCAAAACCGATTCGCGAATGCAAGCCGTCCGCGCACGGGCGGCGCGAAAAGTTGTGCATAACTCGGTTAATTCGGTCTTGGCGCGCCACCAGAAAGCCACGCGCCCCTCGAACGCGGATTTGCCGGATATTTTGACCGATCGAAAGATATTGGTGCGGCCGAAGGGCGCAGAATGCAGACTTTACTTTTTCTCCAACGCATCCAGGCGAGCCGCGAGGCGCTCGTTCTCAATTCGAGCGTTTTCCGCCAATTCGCGGACTGTCTCAAATTCCTCCCGGGAGATCAAGTCCATCCGGCTAACCATTTGGTCCACTCGTTGGCGAACCAAGGTTTCAACTTCTTGCGCCATCCCCTGGACAGTTCCTAGGGCGCTGGTCGCCAATTTGGCGACGTCCTCAAGGAAACGGTTCTCGGTTTGCATGGTCTTGCCCCTCATTTACAGAGATACCGCAGTGCCGTGGCAGCGGTTTATGACATATACTAGTGCATGCGAATAGTCACCCTACTCACCTAAATTCGGCCAGATAGCTGTTCATGTCAAAGTTGCAATTTTTAGGGCGCGGAACTCGAACCACGGCACTGGTTATGATGATTGTGTTGGCGCTGGATGTGTTGCTTACCAGTTTAGTTCTGCCGGACAATTTGTTCGGCGTGATTGAGACCGAGCGGCTGGCGCGGATTTATTCGCCCCTGTATCACCATGACTTGGCCCCAAACCGTGAAATCGAAAATGCCCGGTGGGGCGCTTTACGGTACAATTTTTCGACCAATTCCCTCGGCTTTAAGGATCGCGTGATCCGTGACGTCCCTCTGAAAAGCAACAACAGACGGCTGTTACTCATTGGAGACTCGTTCACTGAAGGTAACGGATATACGTTTGACGACACTTTTGCCGGCATGATTGATCGGCAGCTCAAACAAAGCAATTCCCACGCCCCGGGCGAAGTTTTAAACGCGGCGGTCAGCTCCTACTCGCCGGCGATTTATTACCGCAAAGTCCGGCATCTATTGGAAGAGCGCAGCTTGTCCGTGGACGCGGTGGCGGTGTTTATCGATATCTCCGACATTGACGACGAAGCCCGCAGGGTACGATTGAACGTTGTCGGCAATGTCGTCTCTCGCGGGATTAATGCAGGTGATGCAGCCGTCCAGAAAGCGACGCTTCTCATCCGGTCGGCACTAAAGCAGTACTCATCCGTGTACCGATTGTTTTCAGCCCTCAATCGGCAGCGCAAAGCGACACTCACTCATGCCAATACCTGCCAACGGGCACTCGCCAAGGCAAATCCTGAAGATGACCACTTGAGTGCCAAATTTTTTCTCGCCGAGTTGGCAAATCCGCGCTCTCAATGGACTTGGAATCCAACACTCATGAAAGCTTGGGGAGAGCGAGGACTTGACCAATCGGGGCAAAACATGACCCGGCTTCACAATTTTCTCGACGCCCGCGGGATCCCTTTGATTGTTGTCGTCTATCCTTGGCCCGAGCAAATTCTCCGTCAGGAGACTGATCGTCCGCAGGTGGAATATTGGCGTCAGTGGGCGGCCGACCATGACGTCGATTTCCTCGATTTGTATCCGACTTTCTTAAATGGCGGTGAACCGTTATCGGTGTACCGGCGTTATTTCGTGCCCTGTGATGTGCACTGGAACAGGGAAGGTCATAGTTTAATCGCCGAACGCTTTATGGCGTTCTTCCGCTCCCTTGACCTCAAGGCATTTCCCGCCGACAGTTTCGCACCGCGATAGTTTGGCCCCTTGGAACGATTGTTACAAACATGATCCCAATCACTCTGCCAGTCGTAGCTTTTCCGATGATCGATCCCATACTGGTTGAATTTGGGCCACTGGCGATCCGCTGGTATTCGCTGGCCTATGTCGGTGGATTGCTTTTTGCCTGGTGGTACATTCGCCGACTCAACGGGTCCTACGTCACTTTCGGCCTGACCCCTCCCCTTAAACCCGATGAAGGCGACGATTTGTTGTTCTGGGCGACCCTCGGGGTCATTTTAGGGGGACGCCTGGGCTACGTCCTATTTTATCAAGCCGGGTATTATTGGGATCATCCGCTGGAAGTTTTTGCTGTCTGGCAGGGTGGCATGTCTTTTCATGGCGGGTTACTGGGGGTTGCTGTGGCATTGACCGCCTTTTGTCGGAGGCGGTCAATGCCGCTGATCGCAGTGGCTGATTTGCTGGCCTGTGCCGTCCCCTTTGGACTTATGTTGGGTCGGGCCGCGAATTTCATCAACGGCGAATTGTTTGGCCGCCCCAGCGACGTGCCCTGGGCCATGGTTTTCCCGTTTGGCGGGCCTGACCTCCGTCATCCAAGTCAATTGTACGAGGCCGCTCTCGAAGGTGCGCTTTTATTTGTGATCATGGGCATGCTCTTTCGATTAACCAACATAAGAGCCTACACAGGGGCACTCACGGGCCTATTTCTCGTCGGCTACGCGTGTGCGCGCGGCGTGTCCGAAATGTTCCGCCAGCCGGACGTTCATTTGGGTTTCCTGACGGGAGGAACAACTATGGGCCAATTGCTGTCGATCCCCATGGCGGCCATGGGATTTTACCTCCTTCACCGATCCCGCGGACAAAAAGCGACGGCAATCCGTTGACCGGGCCGGACAAGGGCGCCCTTGCCCGTCATTTGGCCGATCTCATTCACGTGCAGGGACCCCTTCCGGTGTCGGCCTATATGGCGGAAGTCCTGAGCCATCCGGAATTTGGCTATTACATGACCCGCGAACCGTTCGGGCGTGAGGGCGATTTCATTACCGCGCCCGAAGTCAGTCAAATGTTCGGCGAACTGATTGGCGTGTGGTGCGCGGATGTTTGGCGACGTATGGGCGCCCCCGCGTCCCTTCGTTTGATCGAACTAGGACCTGGCCGGGGGACCTTAATGGTCGATATCTTGAGCGCCTTAGGGGCCATTCCCGGGGCATTGAACGCGGCCGAAATTCATTTCGTCGAAACCAGTCCGCGTCTCAGAGATCAACAACACGATACCCTAAATCGCGCTGGTATCGGCAACGCAAAATGGCATGAACGATTGGCAGAAGTGCCCGATGGACCAGCGATTGTAGTTGCCAATGAATTTTTTGACGCCCTTCCTGTACGCCAATACGTTCATACTGCCGTAGGCTGGTGCGAGCGATTGGTAGGTCTAAATGCCGCCGGCAATGGTTTTCAGTTCATTGTTGCCGATCGCCCAACCCACGGCGCGAACGTGCTAGCTCCCGCCGTGATAAGCGCCCCCATGGAAAGCATTGCCGAAATATGTCCGGCCGGGCAGGCGTTGATCTCCGACATTGCCGATCGCATCAATGAGAACGACGGTGCTGCCCTGATTATCGATTACGGTACCGCCACAAGCGCCCCAGGCGACAGTCTGCAAGCCGTGCAGAATCATCGAGCCATTCCTGTGCTGGTTGCCCCAGGGTCTGCCGACTTGACCGCCCACGTGGACTTTTCTGCCTTAGTCCGCGCCGCCGAAGCCGCAGGCGTTGCGGCCCACGGCCCAGTCACCCAAGGTTCATTTTTAGAAAGCCTGGGCATAGAATTGCGGGCCACGGCGCTGCGCCAGAATGCCACGCCTGAGCAAAGCGACGATTTGGACACTGCCGTGGCGCGTCTGACGGCACCTGACCAGATGGGTGACCTGTTTAAAGTACTGGCGCTTGTCCGGCGCGATCAATTACCGCCGGCTGGATTTAGCGCTCCATGAGCCAGGAAAACAGCTCTTGACCGGCGCCGCACCCACCCCGGAAAGGTTTGTGGCCCCTGTCCTCAAAGCCGCCGAAGGCATTGTCCATGGTTTCTTCGGCCGGCGGGGCGGAGTCTCCATCGGCTTATACGCCTCATTAAATTGCGGCCCGGGATCGGATGACCTGCCGCGCCACGTGGCCACAAACAGATCGCAGACTATGGCGGAAATCGGCATGCCGGCGGGCACCTTGCGCACACTTTATCAAGTCCACGGCAAGACCGTCGTCCGCATCAATGGAACCGAGCCCAAAGATTTTCACCCTCAAGCCGACAGTATGGTGACGGTCACCCCTGGGGTTGCTCTTGGCATTTTGACTGCAGATTGTGTGCCGGTTTTATTAGCTGACCCAGCGGCGCGGGTCATCGCTGCCGCCCACGCCGGATGGAAGGGCGCGCGCGCCGGAGTCATAGAAGCCACGCTTGACGAAATGGTTGTGCTGGGAGCCAGACGACACCAAATCATCGCAGCCATCGGTCCGGCAATTTCCGCCGACTCGTACGAAGTTGGGCAGGACTTCCCGGCCCTGTTCTTGTCCAACGACCCCCGGTCAGATAAATTCTTTCGCCCGTCGCCACAGTCGGGCCACACTTATTTCGATCTGGTCGGTTTTGTAACTCAGAGCTTGAAACAGGCCAAAATTGGTGTTGTAGAGGGCATTCATTTGGATACTTATGCTGATGTCGACCGGTTTTTTAGCTACCGACGGTCAACCCATCTCGGCGAACCTGATTACGGCCGCCAGCTGTCTGTCATTGCCATTCCGGGGTAGCCCAGGGTAGAAGGAAGCGCTTTGCCCTATTTGGTCATCTTAATTTTGCTGGTTTTGCTCATCATGGTTGCGAGCTGTGTGGTCTAAAATACATAATTTAGTCTTTCCCTTACTGGCGCTGACACTTCTGGTTGGCGGGTGCGATTTGTCCCGCAAATACGTCTTTGACCCGTCATTGATTGGCGATACCGACACGGCCGATCTCGAAACCGCCCCTGAGGAAGAAGAGCCAGAAGCCGAACAAATCGTTGAGGATGAACCTCTCGCTGAGCCGGTACGCGAGAAAATAAAAGTGCCCCCAGGGGTTGTCATCGCTCCTCTTCAAGGAGCCCCGATTACCAAGGCACGTGGCCTCAGCGCCGACATTGCGCGCACACTCACCCGGCGCAACGTGCGGGCGTCGTCACGCAGCACGGCGAAAATTGCCTATCTGTTGGAAGGGCGCGCGCATCTAACGCCGACGCAGGAAGGCACCACCGACTTCCGAATCGACTGGAATTTACTTGCCCCCGACGGCCTGTCAGTGGGCCGATTTTCTGATCGCGTCCCTGTATCCGGCAGCGATTGGCGGGCTGTTTCAAGCGGGGTTCTTCGCCCCATGGCCGATCGCGCGGCGGCGCAAGTTGATATATTGATGCAAGAGCACGCCAGAATACCTACGGCAGTTCCTATACCAAGTGTCGAAATTGCCGAACTGGCCGAAACTCTACGCGAAGTAAGCGTTGTAAGTCTGCTTAACCCAGTGGTAGTCGAATATATCGATGGCGCACCGGGAGACGGACGGCTTTCATTGCAAGACGCCCTAATCAACGCATTGCTGAAGGCGAGAGTTCCGGTTAGCCGCATGCTAAACGATAAAACATTTGTCATCGTCGGAGATGTCCACAGCACACCGATTAGCAACGACAGCGACGCCTACCAATTTACCTGGATGATCATGCGTGCTGACGGCACTTTGGTGGGCACGGCGAGCCATGAAATGAACATTAACCGCAAACGAATCGTCCCCCAATGGGGAACGGTTGCCGACGTAGCCATCGAAAGTGTAATAGGCGATATAGTTGCCATCATCGATAAAGCGGGCACAGCAAAGACCGACACCTCTGGAAAGAATAGCTGACGCCTCCCATTCCCGGCGACCAATACAACCAGGACTGCATTGTCCAGTTTACAGGCCCCTGGGGCACTGATAGTTTCCGATGCGAGCACCTGCTGGCCCTGATGGTTGGACAGTGAAATTGATTACTCAGGGTTCGCCGATGGCTAAAGTTCGTTCATCTATTAAGGTCAAGGTCCACGCCGGATTTTGCGCCAAAAAACAGTCCAAGGTTCAGCCATGAAAGTGCTTGCCGGCAACAGCAATCGTCCCCTCGCCGAAGCCATCGCCGCCTATCTTAAGCTGCCCTTGACCAACGCCAGCGTGCGCCGCTTTGCGGACATGGAAGTATTCGTCGAAATTCACGAGAATGTGCGGGGCGAAGACGTCTTCATGTTTCAGTCCACATCCTTCCCAGCAAATGACAACCTAATGGAATTGCTGGTCTGTCTGGATGCGTTGAAACGCGCGTCGGCCCGCCGGATTACAGCCGTTATCCCTTATTTTGGCTATGCCCGCCAGGACCGGAAACCCGGTCCCCGGACGCCTATTTCAGCAAAACTTGTCGCCAATCTGATCACAGCAGCCGGTGCGCACCGTGTTTTGACGGCCGACTTACATGCCGGACAAATTCAAGGCTTTTTCGACATCCCAACCGACAACCTGTTCACCGCGCCAGTGCTTGTGAAAGACATCAAAGAGCAATTTAACACCGAAGACATTGTGATCGTGTCGCCCGACGTGGGTGGTGTCGTTCGCGCCCGCGCGATAGCCAAACGCCTCAACAATGTGGATCTCGCGATTGTCGACAAACGCCGGGAACGCGCCGGCACTTCGGAGGTTATGAATATCATCGGCGACGTAGAGGGGCGTATATGCATCATGGTTGACGACATTGTCGATTCAGCCGGCACCCTGTGCAATGCGGCTGAGGCTTTGATGGAGCAAGGGGCGGTATCGGTCTCGGCTTACGTTACCCATGGTGTTCTCTCGGGCGGGGCTGTAGCACGGGTTACCGCGTCGGCGCTCAAAAATTTGGTGATCACCGACACCATTCTGATTACCGAAGCGGTTCGTCTCGCGGACAACATCCGCATTATTTCAGTGGCGCCTTTGTTTGCCGAGGCCGCCCGCCGTATTAGTGAAGAATCTTCGGTCTCCAGCTTGTTCGATTGAGTTTTCCCACCGATCCCTGTAAAAGGCTGCGTTCCGGCAGCGACACCCCTGGAGGCCGCGCCACCACCGGGTCCAAGTAGGGCCAACCAGAAGCATATATTTGAGAGATTAAGGAGCAATAGGCATGGCTGATATCGTAACCATAGCCGCCGAGGTTCGCGAGGGGACGGGTAAGGGCTCCGCCCGAGCAATTCGGCGCACCGGCCGCATTCCTGCGGTCATTTATGGTGGCAAAATTCCCCCCCAATCAATTTCCGTTCCATTCAAGGAGTTGGATCTGCAGGTTAAAAACGGCCGTTTCATGAGTACGTTGGTCGAGATCGATGTGGACGGTAAATCCGAACGCGTACTACCCCGGGATGTTCAACTGCATCCGGTGACTGATAAACCCTTGCATGTGGATTTCCTACGCCTCGAAAAAGGTTCCAAAATCGCCGTCGTAGTTCAGATTAGTTTTGTCGATGAGGAAGAGTCGCCTGGTCTCAAACGCGGCGGCGTACTTAATGCCGTTCGCCGCGAGCTTGAGCTTCTGTGCCCGGTCGACGCCATTCCGGATTTGATCGTGGTGTCGCTCGCGGGTCTTGATATTAATGATATCGTTCATATCAGTGCGGTCACCTTGCCCGACGGTGTGAGCCCCACGATTATCGATCGGGACTTTACGGTGGCGACAATAGCCGCGCCGACCGTGGTCCGTGACGAAGAAGCCGAAGCTGCTGCAGAAGCGGAAGCCCTTGAGGGCGAAGAAGCTGAAGGCGTTGAGGGTGAAATTGCCGAAGGCGAGGCCGAAGCGGCGGAAGGCGAAAGCGGCGAAAAGGGCGAAAAAAGAGACAGTTAATTTCGACCATTGCGACCAAAGGGAACGAGCAATCGTCATGTTGTTGTTTGTGGGTCTTGGCAATCCCGAACCGGGATATCAGGACAATCGCCACAATGTAGGATTTATGGCGGTCGACGAAATTATTGACCGCCATAACTTCCCGTCACCGCGCGCGCGTTTCCAAGGCTTACTGTCCGACGGGCGGTTGGGTCAGGAACGAGTCCTCATTTTGAAACCAGTTACGTTTATGAATGAGTCCGGCCGCTCGGTCGGTGAAGCCGCTCGATATTTGAAAATACCGCCCGAAGACATCGTTGTCTTTCATGACGAATTGGACTTAAGCGCTGGCAAGGTTCGGGTCAAAAGCGGCGGCGGCCATGCGGGCCACAATGGCCTTCGCAGCATCGACCAGCATGTGGGAAAGAATTACCGGCGGGTGCGCATTGGCATTGGTCACCCGGGCGACAAAAATAAAGTTCACGGCCATGTGCTGCATGATTTTTCCAAAGAAGAGTATAAATGGCTCGACCCCTTGCTTGCAGCCCTTGCCACCGCGTCTCCGCTCTTGGCCGAGGGCGATAACAGCGGTTTTATGAGCAAAGTAGCGCTGGCCTTGCAACCGGCACGCACTGTTAAGGCGACCAAGAAAGC
>JAPYRI010000014.1 GCA_029941135.1 Alphaproteobacteria bacterium
CCTCTAGCCAACGGCAAAAGTCCCTGATCGAGCTTACACGGAAGGTGCGCCGTCCCCGGTCACCTGGGTTCCTCGACGTCGAAACCGGGGCACGAAACCCGTGACTTTGACAATGCAAATCCTGTTGTCCGCCAGCTACGTGGCGGTGGCGGCGCTGCTGCTCAGCCTCAATATTGCGTCGGCCTGGCGCTGGCAGATCAAAACCGTATCGATTGTTCTGGTCTCGGCGCTTTATATTGGCACCTACCTGGGTGTCAAAGAGTTGCCAGGCTGGCCTAGCCGTGCCGAATTGCCGGGTTATTTCAGACTGCATTGGGGCATCGTCACCGAACCCGATAAATATTCGGGCGAGCAGGGCCGTATCCTCGTTTGGGTGGAAGCCTTGGATGACAAAGATCAATCCCTGGCTTCGCCCCGCACCCACAATTTGCCCTACGAAGATGATTTGGCGCTTAGGATTGAAGCCGCTCTGCGGTTAGTGTCGGAAGGACAAAAGGTAACCGGCAGCTTGCACAGTGAAGGCGATGGCGAGGAGGCGGCTGACGGCGACGCATCGACACAAAACGTAGAACCCGGAGGAGGTGACGGCGAAGCTGTATTTTCAACCACAGGGGCCCCACCCGACGTGCACTTCGAGCAGATGAAACCACCTAAACAGCCTACCAAATCAGTGCTTTAGGAGAGCAATAGTGAATATTATGAAATTGAAAGGCGGCGGCACAAAACGCATGTTTATGGTTATGTGCGGCCTTTTCGCCGCCACATTGCTGAGCATCGGCGAAAGTGCTGCCAGTGGCAATTTAGCGTCTCGCGGGACCCGGCTCGAAACCCTGAAACTCACGGGCGATCTCGGCTTTTCGGTGACCGAATACCGGATCGAAACCGGCAAGTATTATCGCTGGCGCATCGAAAGCGATGGCGGCGAGGAGTTTATGGTTCAGGCGCCCGAACTGATGCGGAACGTGTGGATTGATGAAATCATCATCAATGAAATCGAAGTAAAACCCATGGGGGGGGTCTATGGAATTGAGTTTGACGATGCAGGTCAGGCCGATATCTGGTTCGTCCCCATTCGCCCCGGCGCCTTCGAGTATTACGTACGGGGCTACAAAAACCGGGGCATGGTTGGTAAGTTTATTGTTGATTAAACGGGAGAAGCCAAGCGGATGACAACATTGAGCCTCAAAATCAATGCGCGACCCTGGGTGCTGTATGTCCTGGGAGCGGTTCTTTGTCTGCCATCGGCCGCTGAGGCGGGCTCTGGGCTGGTGTTTGTCAGCAATGAAAAAAGCCATACCATTTCAGTGATCGATCCCAATAAACGGGAAGTGGTGCGCGAGATTAAAACGTCACACCGGCCACGCACCATGCGCTTCAATCCGGCAAGAGATCAAATTCTGGTCGCGTGCGGCGACGATGATGTGATCGATATCATCGACCTCAAAAGCCTGAAAGTTGTCGATCAGATACCCACGGGCCCGAGTCCGGAGGCGTTTGCATTTTCCGCCGACGGCAAAACGATCTTCGTGTCCAACGAAGAAGATTCGATGCTCGAGGTGATCGACGTTGCCGAAAAAATTGTAACCCACGACATTCCCACCGGGGCCGAACCGGAAGGCGTGATCGTCAGTGCAGACGGTAAAACGGTTTATGTGACCTCCGAGGTGGCCGACATGGTGCACGTAATCGACCCGGCGGGCGGGTTCGTTACGAAGAACATTATTGTCGGCACGCGCCCGCGGCGATTTGCATTAACCCCGGATGGTAAAGAACTTTGGGTGACGGCGGAACTTTCGGGAGAGGTTTATGTGATCGACCGGGACACCCACAAAGTCAAAGACGTGATTACATTTTTACCGCCCGGACTGCGGCCCGAAAAAGTGACACCGGTTGGTTTGGTCATCTCAAAATTCGGTGAAACAGCCTTCGTTACCTTGGGGCGTGCCAACCACGTGGCGGTTGTCGACGTGGCCAGTCGCAAGATCGAAGACTATGTCCTGGTCGGGCGCCGTGCCTGGGGTCTCGGCATGAGCGCCGACGAAAAAACGCTCTATGTCACCAACGGACTTTCGGATGATGTTACCGTGATTGATACTGAAAGTCGCAAGCCGCTCATCTCTATCCCGGTGGGCCGGGTGCCATACGCGGTCTTGATCGATGACTAGGGCTGCGAAAATACTTGTTGTCGTGATGATGTCGCTTTTTGCGGCCATGATGGCAAACCTCGCGACTGTCGCCGCCGAAGAGCCGTCGGAGCTGGCCCTTGGATACCTGGAGCTGGCGGATGATCCACGCTATGCGCTGCGACGAGCTTACGCGCGCATCGGACTCCCGACCTACACGCGACCGTTTCCCGGGGCTGAACTTGGGGTTTCCGACGCCGCCATGATCGCGACTGCCGCAGAGACCCGTTTGACACTGCAACGGCTCACCGGAAGCAATGCGGTGGAACTGGTTGCAGCGATCAAGCAAGCGCGCGAAGAAAATGCCATCCACTATTTTCTGATGGATCTGCCCGCAACCATCGTGCGGGATGTCGTCGCCGCAACCGGGGGACTGGACGTCATGTTTCTCAACATTAGCGAGGGCGCAAATATCCTACGCGAAGCCGATTGCGCGGCGCACATGGTTCACATTTATCCAAGTCTTCGCATGCAGACCGATGCCCTCGCCCAAAACTTACGGGGGCGCGCCTGGGACAAAATACTACTGCTGACCGGGCCGAACGGCGCAGACGCCGCCTACGCTGACAGTTTGCGTGCGTCATTCAAACGCTACGCCTTAAAAATTGTCGAGGACCGGGCGTTCGAATTATCAAACGACCCACGTCAGAGAAATCGTAACAATGTCGCCCTGCTGACGGCAACCAATCGCGAATACGATGTGGTGGTTTTGGCCGACCATGATGGCGAGTTTGCCCGCTACGTGCCCTTCGCGACCAACCGGCCGCGGCCGGTCATGGGCGGTGCGGGACTGCATGCCACCCCTTGGCATTGGGCGTTCGAACGGTTTGGCGCGCCCCAATTGAACAGTCGCTTTTTGCGCGCGAACAACGGCCGCCACATGGCCGGACCTGACTGGGCCGCCTGGGTTGCGATTAAAGCCATCGTTCACGCGCGTGTCCGTGGTGGCAGCAGCGCTTTCGAGGTTATGTCCAAGTATCTGCGCGGTAAGTCCATGCGCATAGATGGCTTTAAGGGTGTCGCCCTTAATTTTAGGCCGTGGAATAATCAGTTGCGTCAGCCGATATTGCTGGCAACACACGACGCTGTGTTAATGACGGCGCCGGTTGAAGGTTTTTTACATCAAGTAAACGACCTCGACACCTTGGGTATTGATGAGAAGGAAAACAAGTGCACCTTTCCCTGATCTGCATACTTAACCGATACAAGGGGTAAAGCGAATGTTCGGCAGTAAGTTAGCGATGACTTTGGGACTTATCGCGTTAATAAGCACCGCCCCCGCTTACGCAAACTCTGAGGCGGAAAATTGGCAAGGGGATCTCGCACCGATCGCTCAGTCGGACTGGTGTTATGAAAGAGCTGCTCACTTGTTGGAGCGCGCGGGCTTCGGCGGCACACCGGGGGAAGTTGCCCATTTAGCTGCCCTAACACCGCAGCAGGCGGTCGATTATCTGGTCGACTATGAGACCATCGACGGCTCGAACCTCGCTGACTTCGATCCCTCAGACATTCATGACCCGGGACTCATCGGATTTCCGCCCAGCCGGCCCGCGACAACGAAACTTGCCAAGGAAACCGGCGAAGCTTTGGGCGTCAAAGTCAAACCAGCAGGCAATCGGCCCCTCCAACCCGTGGTCAATAAATTCTTTTACTGGCTGCGTGCGAGCATGCTGGAAACCCGCCGGATTGCTTATTGGTGGGCAAACCGGATGCTCAACACAAAGCGCCCCTTGGAAGAGAAATTAACCCTGTTCTGGCATGGCCATTTTGCCAACAGTGAAACCAAAGTGCGCGAATACCGGAAGATGCTGAAGCAAAATCAAACCTTTCGTCAGCATGCGACCGGTAATTTCCGCGACCTGATGATCGCGGTCGCCCAGGACCCGGCAATGCTGTATTTCCTCGACGCCGGCGTGAACGTGAAGGGTGCTCCCAACGAAAACTTTGCCCGCGAGATTATGGAACTGTTCACCATGGGCGTCGGTAACTATAGCGAAAAAGATATTCGCGAAGCCGCCCGCGCATTTACCGGCTGGAACGCGAACGACTTAATTTTTGTCGTCAACCAGGATCTGCATGATGATGACGACAAGACGCTACTCGGCCAAACCGGTAATTTCGATGGCGTCCAAGTGATCGACATTATTTTGGCGCAACCGGCAACCGCTACGCATTTGTCCGCCAAACTGTATCGCTACTTAGTGCGAGCCGACCTATCGCCTGAATTAAATCAGAAGGTTGCCGCCGTTTTTCGCGACAACAATTACGAACTGAAACCGCTGTTACGAACTCTGTTTCTGTCGCGCGATTTTTACAGTCTAGCCTCCGTCGGCACCCATATAAAAAGTCCCGTTCAGTTGGTGGTGTCCACCTATAAAAAACTGGATCAAACCGTGATACCGGGCAATCCGGATTTCAATGAGGTCACCACAACACTCGGTCAAACTTTGTTCTGGCCGCCAACCGTGGCCGGGTGGGCTCAGGGACGCAGTTGGATCACGCCCGGCTTGTTGTTGGAGCGTGGTAACTTTGCGCAAAACGTCCTGTTTCCCAACATCAATTTTATGCCCCACGACCGGTACCCTGCCGATCCGACCATTCGGGCGGTGCACGAGCAGGTTCAACGGGGGGCCGACATCACCACCGCCACCATGGCCAGTAACAATCCGGGCGAGATTATGGCCGAAAGCAATATGATGGCCGACCGGGATGAAGAATTTAATACGCGCTACGGCTCCTACCGGGGCTGGCAAATGGCAACCCAGAAAGTAAAACCGATTCCCCGCGCCAGCGCTCAAATCAATCTCTCAAAAATGGTCCTGGCGGTTGGAGTCAAAACCACAGACGAGGCCGTGGATTTTTTCCTGGATCGTTTTTTAGCTGTTGCCATTGGCGCCGATGAGCGTACCAAATTGATCGATTTTTTGAACGCCGAACTGGGCACAAAAGATATAGCGCGCGCCAGGTCCTATATGGAGGACCCACTCAGGATGTTGGTCCATCTGATTATGAGCCAGCCGGAATACCAATTGGGATAGGACATCACAAAGGTTCGTCATGAACACAAAGAAAGCGCTTAACCAGAACATCTCCCGCCGCCGTTTGCTTCGCTGCGGCGTGGGCGCCGCCGCTATGGCCGGCCTCTCGGGTCCAGGTGTTTTCGGCCATTTAAGCAGGGCCATAGCGGCAGACAATCCGCACAGCAATCGTATTCTCGTCGTGCTCGAACTTTCGGGCGGCAATGATGGTCTGAACACTGTGGTGCCCTATGGCGACGATGCCTATTATCGCCACCGTCCAAAGATTGGTCTGAAGCCCGATCAAGTGCTTAAAATCGATGATCATTTCGGCTTCAATCCCGGCTGCGTGGGCTTGGAGAGATTGTATCAACAAGGCAAACTTGCCATCATTCATGGGTGCGGCTACGACAATCCGTCGTTTTCCCATTTTACTTCGATGGCTTATATGCACACCGCCGCGCCCAATAGCGGTGAGGAATACGGCTGGATGGGTCGCTTAGCCGACGCCACTGACCCCGCCAATACAGCCAATTTCATGATCAACATCGACGCCACCCAGTCGCTGGCCGTGCGCAGCCGCAACCACGTCCCGGTGGTCTTCGATGACCCGGCTCGGTTCTCGCGCCAGGGTTTTTATCAAGAACAGGCCTTATTCCAACACGTGGCCGAAAACACGAACGACGGCAACCCATCGCGGCAATTTCTGTCGGAAGTCGCCCACAGTGCTCTGGACGCATCAGGCTTGGTGCGCGAGGCCTGGACCGCTTACAAAACGCCCATCGATTACGGTTTGATCGCTCTCGATCTGGACAAGATCGCAGCCCTCATTGACGCGCGCATGCCGACCCGCCTCTATTACACGTCGTTCCGCGATAACTCGTTTGACACCCACGTCCATCAAAGCGCCTTGCATCGTCGGTTACTGACCTATGCCGCAGATGCGATCGCGGGCTTTATGGCCGACATGGAACGCATTAGCCGCGCCGACGATGTGGTGCTGTTGGTGATGTCCGAGTTTGGCCGGCGGGTACCGGAGAACACTAGTCTTGGTACCGATCATGGTGCCGCCAACAATATGTTCATCGTCGGCAAACCAATAAAAGGCGGGCACTACGGCGACCTGCCCAGTCTTACTGAATTGGACGAAGGCGATAATTTGGTTCACACGTCGGATTTCCGCCGGGCTTATGCGACCGTCACCAAGAGCTGGCTCGGCCACCAGGACACTAAAAGTCTACTCGGTGGAGAATTTGAGCCCTTCCCTGTGTTCGGCTGATTAAAATCCGCGCGCAGACGCAAAAAAGGGCAGACCCCTCGATCTGCCCTTTTCGACTGACGAATTGACGTCAAAACATTCAGCAACTTAGCCCTGCATGCCCACTTCGGCGGCCCCGGGATGGAGGCTGGAAGTTGCACTCGGCCGCGCCGCGATCCGTTCCTTCCATGCGGTGATATTTTTATGTTCCGGGTTTAGCGGTTGTCCGACACCGGCGATGAAGTCGGTGGCACAGAACAAAATGATGTCGACCATGGTGAACCGGTCACCAACCACGAAGTCGTGCCCTTCGAGTAGTTTGTCCAACCATTCAAGGCCATCTTGGGCCTTGGCTTTGAGGCCGTCGGCGGCTTCAGGCAAACAGCGCATGCGATCCTTGAAAATTTCGATGCCTTGAGAATAACGGAACCCATTGTACAGATTTTCGGTGATACCGAGCTCGATCCGCCGTTGCCACATACGGGTTTCGGCCCGCTCCTCGGCGTTAGATCCCACCAAAGCAGGCGAGGGGTTCTTTTCTTCGAGATACTCGAAGATTGCTACGGTTTCAGCAATAACCGTCCCGTCTTCCAACTCAAGTGCCGGCATTTGACCGCCCGGGTTCTTGTCGGTGTACGGTGGGCGGCGGTTCTCACCCCCCATCAGATCAAGTTCTTCGCTCGGAAGTGAAATTCCCTTTTCGGTGAGGAACATCCTCACAGCCCGCGGGTTCGGGCCAAACGAGTCGATAAGTTTCATGTCTCTCTACCCCATTGGTTTGGTGAATATTCGCAGATCCGCATACGCGGCAACCGCAGTTGATTGGCTTCGGGTCTAAATGCATTAGAGCGACCGGTCAAGTCGCTTTGCCGTGATCGAAAGGCCCTGTTAGGACCTAACCGTAAAGCCGACACGGCCTAGATTCTCAACTGTATTCGACACATGCACGCCGGGGCGCAAGGCTTCAGCGGCGGTCACCCCGCCGGCCATGACGATCCACCCAGCTTCGACCGATAACCCTTGTGCCCCCAGCATGCGCGACCCGGCGGCCAAAGAGCGCGCGGGATTGCCCAGTATGGCGGCGGTTGACCCGATTTGAACCGGACGGCCATCAAACTCAAACACGACCCCCAAGTTTGACGTATCCGTATCGGGCCGCGCCCAGGGGCCCATAACAAATCCCGAAGATGACGAATTATCGGCCACCACATCGGCCAATGAAAATTTGAAGTTCTGATAACGTGAATCAATGATTTCGATGGCCGGCGCAATCGCTTCCACAGCCGCCAAGGCCTGCGCAGGCGATACTAGACCCGACAGGGACTTTTTCATGAGGAACGCAATTTCAGGCTCGGCACGCGGGTGCACGTAGTTGGCAATGTCGATTTCGCCGCCGTCGTCCACCAGCATGGCATCGGTGAGCCGCCCCCAGATGACTTCATCGACCCCCACTTGCACCATTTTCGCGCGGCTGGTGAGACCCATCTTAATGCCAATCTGACGCTCGCCGCGCTTGTAGCGCTGCTCTAACGACAGTGCCTGCACTTGATAGGCTTCGTCGACGGTAATATCCATGCTCGAAGAAAACTGCGGGATAGCGGTTGCGCTGCGTGCCGCCTCGTCGACAGCTAGGGCGGTTTTTTCGATATCAATCATGGGGCTGCAGCTTCCCGTTCTTTGACCAAATCGAGCGCCACATCGACGATCATATCTTCTTGTCCGCCGACCATGCGCCGACGGCCAAGCTCAACCAAAATATCTCGCGTGTCGAGACCATAGGTTTCGGCAGCGGTTTCGGCGTGACGCAAAAAACTGGAATAGACCCCGGCGTAGCCGACCGACAACGTTTCCCGGTCAACCCGCACCGGCCGGTCTTGGAGGGGCCGCACGATATCCTCGGCCGCGTCCATCAGGGCAAACAAATCACAACCGTGCTCCAATCCCATCCGGTCTGCCGCCGCGATAAACACTTCCAGCGGCGCGTTGCCCGCACCCGCGCCCATGCCGGCCAGGGACGCGTCGACCCGAATGGCGCCGTGCGCAACCGCTGTCAAAGAGTTAGCCACCCCCACCGACAAATTGTGATGGGCATGAATGCCGCGTTCGGTTGCCGGATCGAGCACCTCGTTGAACGCTTCGAACCGGGCGGCAATCCCGTCCATCAGCATCGCGCCCGCTGAATCAACCACGTAAACACAATGCGCACCGTAGCTTTCCATCAATTTTGCTTGCTGCGCCAAGGCTTTAGGCTCGCTCATATGGGACATCATGAGGAATCCGGACACGTCCAAGCCGGCTTCGCGCGCATACTCGATGTGCTGCTTGGCCACATCGGCTTCGGTGCAATGGGTCGCAACCCTAACTGATTGAACCCCAGCGGCAACGGCAGCTTTCAGATCTTGGATGGTGCCAATGCCGGGAATCAGTAAGGTCGTCACCTTGGCGTGCTCGACCGCATCGGCAATCGCCTCAATCCATTCAATGTCAGTGGCCGCGCCAAAGCCGTAATTGAAGCTTGACCCATTCACGCCGTCGCCATGGCAAATTTCAATCGCATCCACGTGCGCGCGATCAAGAGCCTTGGCAATTTGCGCCGCCTGCTCGGGCGTATAGGAATGCCGGATGGCGTGCATGCCATCCCGCAGGGTGACATCCTGGATGTAGAGTTTT
Source organism: Alphaproteobacteria bacterium (assembly GCA_029941135.1). Taxonomy (GTDB): domain Bacteria; phylum Pseudomonadota; class Alphaproteobacteria; order JAPYRI01; family JAPYRI01; genus JAPYRI01. The sequence continues at coordinate 9,129 of JAPYRI010000014.1, forward strand.
TGTTTGGCATTGATCATAGCAGTCTCACCCGTTGTCTTTGGCGGTGTATTTCGATTTTGCCATCATCTCAGCCGTACCCAGTGCCGCCGACGTCATGATGTCGAGGTTACCGGCGTAGGGTGGAAGGTAGTCACCCGCGCCCTCGACTTCCACAAACAGCGAAGATTTCAGTCCGGTAAACTCACCGTAGCCAGGAATGCGGAGCGGCCGGTTAGCACCAATACGTTCGAACTGGATGTCTTGTTTTAAGCGATACCCCGGCACATAAGCTTGAATTCTTTTAACCATCCGATGGACCGATTTCTCGATGTCAGATTCATCCGCCGCGTCGCTTAAGCAAAATACAGTGTCGCGCATCAGCATCGGCGGCTCGGCCGGGTTGAGGACAATAATGGCTTTGCCCTTTTTGGCGCCGCCAACCACTTCCAGTCCGCGCGCCGTGGTTTCGGTGAACTCGTCAATATTTGCGCGAGTTCCCGGCCCTGCCGACTTGCTGGCGATGGACGCAACGATTTCGGCATAGTGCACGTCGGCCACGTGCGACACAGCAGAAACCATGGGGATTGTCGCCTGACCACCGCAGGTGACCATATTTACGTTGTCTTCAGTCATATGGGCTTCCATGTTGACTACCGGCACCACATAGGGGCCAATCGCCGCGGGGGTTAGGTCGATCATCTGCTTGCCGTGCGCGCGGCAGACCTCGGCGTTGCGTTTGTGGGCGCCGGCAGAGGTTGCGTCGAACACCACCTTCACATGGGCAAATTCAGGCATCGCAACAAACCCGTCAATGCCGTCGCTGGTGGTCGCGATGCCCATGTCTCGCGCTCGTTTCAGACCGTCCGAATGCGCGTCGATCCCCACCAGAACCGCGTTTTCCAACACCTTCGAGCGTTTGGCGATTTTGATCATCAAATCGGTGCCTATATTGCCCGAGCCAATGATCGCAACTTTTACTTTGGACATAGCGTAATCACCCGGAAAAATTGACGTGAACACTGCCAAGGCCTGAAATTCGGCATTGGTAGGCGGCACCAGGTTCAACCGTAACCATGGGTCCAAGCGCGCCGGACAATACGAGATCGCCCTTTTTTAAAGGCCGCCCCACCGCGACCATTTTGCGGGCGAGCCACAATGTCGCAGTCAACGGATTACCAAGACACGCCGCCCCCGCTCCCACTGACACAGGCTCGCCTTTGTGCTCCATCACCATGCCGCACAGGCGTAAATCAAGGCCTTTCAGATCGCGCGGCTGGCTGCCGAGCACATAAACGCCTGAAGACGCATTGTCGGCAATGGTGTCCAGCAAGCGAATGTCCCAGTCTTGCACTCGGCTGTCGACCACCTCAACCGCCGCCACCGCATAGTCCACCGCCGCCATCACATCGGCACTGGTCAAAGCGTCACCGTCCAAATCACCCCCCAAGTAAAAGGCGATTTCTCCCTCGACCTTGGGCTGAATAAGACGATCAAGGGCAATTTCTTCTCCGTCAGCCAACGCCATGTCCGCGTACAACATGCCGTAATCGGGCTGATCGACCCCCAGTTGCTTTTGGATGGCAACCGACGTGAGACCGATTTTACGGCCCACCACCCGTCGGCCATCGCTGATCCAACGCCCGGTATTCAGCTCCTGCACCGCATAGGCGTCTTCGGGCGCGGCGTCACCCAGTAGATCGCGCACCGGCGCGCACACCGTGACGGTATCGCGGGCGTCGCGCAGGGCATCCGCAGCTCTCTGAAGGATTTTTGCATCGATGTTGGTCATAAAAGGTCCCGTCACAGCTTCAAGCAGACATTGCGCAGTTCAGTATAGAACTCGAGCGAGTGAACCCCGCCCTCGCGGCCAATACCGGATTGCTTGGCGCCCCCGAAAGGTGTACGCAAGTCGCGCAAAAACCAGCAATTGACCCAGCAAATCCCGCTTTCGATTTGGGCCGCAACCCGATGGGCGCGGGAGGCATTTTCGGTCCACACCGCAGCTGCCAAGCCATAGTCCGTGTCGTTGGCCATGGCAATGGCTTCATCCTCGGTGTCGAATGGCTGAATATGGCAGCACGGTCCGAATATTTCTTCGCGGACGACCGACGACGTTTCGGGCAGCCCGGTCCAGATGGTCGGCTGGACCCAGGCGCCTCCCGTCAAATCTTCAGACATGGGAGGCACGCCTCCGCCCGTAATGATGGTTGCCCCTTGGTCTTTGGCGCTTTCATAATAGGACAGGACCTTGTCCCGATGTTCAAGGCTGATGAGCGGGCCAAGGGTGGTCGCCTCTTCCTCGGGACGGCCCAGTTGCAAAGCTTCAGCACCAGCTTTAAGCCGTGCCGTGAATTCATCGAAAATGGGGCGTTCGACGTAAACCCGCTCGGTTCCCAGACAAACCTGGCCGCAATTGGCAAACACCGAACGCATGGTGCCTTCGATCGCTATGTCCATGTCGCAATCGGCAAACACGATGGCCGGATTCTTGCCGCCTAACTCGAACGACACGTCGCGAATGCCGTTGGCCGCCGCCTTCATGATCGCGGTGCCGGATGTGGTCTCACCGGTAAATGTGATCGCGTCCACATCCTGGTGGCGGGTGAGCATTTCGCCCGCACTGTCAGGCCCGAACCCTTGAATAACATTAAAGACCCCGGGTGGCACTCCTGCATCGTTCATCACCTGGCCCAGCAAAGCGGTTGTGGTCGGGGTTTCCTCGGACGGCTTAACCACAACCGTGTTGCCGCAGGCGAGCGCGGGGCCGACTTTCCAAGTCATCAGCAAAAGCGGCAAGTTCCACGGCGAGATTACCGCCACCACCCCTTTTGGCACACGCAGCGCATAGTTGATCGCACCCGTGCCATCAGGGGTCGCCATCGAGAAAAATTCAGCCCCCACATTTTTGACCACGTCGGCGAAAACTTTGAAGTTCGCGGCGCCACGCGGGATGTCAATATGGCGTGCCAGCGACATGGGCTTGCCGGTATCGGCACATTCGGCGGCGAGGAATTCGTCGAACCGCGCGCTAATGCCATCGGCTACCTTATGCAGAAGCGCCGCCCGTTCGGCTACATCCATCTGACCCCAGGGGCCGGTAAGCGCTGTTTTGGCTGCCGCCACCGCCGCATCCACCTCGGCTTGTCCAGCCTCATGAACCCTTGAGATCAGCGCACCATCTACCGGATTACGATTCTCGAAGACATTGCCTTCAGCGGATTTTACGTAGGCACCCCCAATAAAATTGAGGACTTCGTTAGAAGACATGCTCACGTGACAACACCCATGAAGCGGTCGTTCAATGCGCGTTCGTAGTAGAAAATTGCCTTCCCAGCTTGATCCGCCGTCCATGTGCGGGTTGGGTTATCCGGGTAGTAGTGATAACCGCCGGCGAATACTTCATTGCGGTTGCCCGAGGGATCGAAGAAATAAATGGTTTGACCACGGGTGATACCGTGGCGGGTCGGGCCGATATCGACCGACATGTCATAGCGGGTCAGGATATCAGCGGCATGACCAACGTCGTTCCAATTGTCCAACAGAAACGAACAGTGGTGAAACTTGGCGTCTTCCGTATGGCGCACAAGAGCAATGTCGTGAGCTTTGTTGCTGCACGTGAGGAACACCGCAATTTTCGTATCGTCGGGTGCGGCGGCATATTCGCTAATCGAAAAGTCGAGCGCCTCGGTGAACAGTTTCGCTGTACCATCAATGTCGACGCCGTACAGCAAACAATGGTCAAAGCGCAACGCCCCCATGCCATGTGGCTCTTCCCGCCAGAGATCAGGGTTCTCTGTCATCGGACCGTTGTCAGACAATTCCATATCCGCGTAGAGATCGAACTGATGTCCTGTCGGTGACAAAAAACGCACTCGGCGACCGACGCCGGGTTGCTCACCAGCCTCGACGGCTGACACCTCAGCGCCCAGATCGGACAGACGCCGGGCATAGTCATCAAGCAAACTATCGTCTGAAACTTTAAAGCCCATCACATCCATGCCGGCTTCGTCGGTCTCGCGCAGAATGATACTATGCCGGTCAAACTCATCGTAGGCCTTCAAGTAGACCCGGCCGTCCTCACTCTTCCCCACAAAATCAAGACCCAAACGATCCCGGTAGTGGACCAGAGATTCTTCCATGTCGAGAATCCGGATTTGTACGAATCCGGGGCGCAAAACGCCCTGTAACGCCATGTCACTCACCTCTCGCTTTTGTTCGGTCCCACTTGACCGGGTGTCTGAAATACTTACCCAGGAGCTCGGTGGAGCAAACTGCCTACCGGCCGCACCTCTATATCGGTTTCAGGGTATAGACGGCAAGCCAGGGCATACCCCTCCTGCTCTTCAAATTTGGTTATGTGCAGGCGGCTGATTTTGCCCAGCCGGTATTTTCCGTTGAGCACCAGAACTTTACAGGCGCCACAGCCGCCGTTTCGGCAGCCAACCGGTATTTCAGCGCGCCCAGCTCGCTCCATCGCCCGCAGCACGCCCTCGCCCCGATCATCAAACACGGGCATGGGATCGCCTGCGATAAAGACTTTGAATTTAATAGCTGCCATTTATGCTGCCCAAGTCAGGTCAAATGCGCCGGAACAAGGGGCTGCGGGCGAGCGCCGCCTCGCCGTCAGCTAGCGTAACGAACTTCTCGGTATAAATATCTTTCTCGAACAAACGCCCCTTCATCAAAACCCGAATTGACGCCTCGATCATTGCCGGTGGACCACACACGTAAGCTTTATGCCCCGTAAATCCGTTTGCGAAGTGCTGCGCCGCCACGTCACTTACAAATCCGGTTGCGCCCGCCCATTGATCATTGTCGTTCAACTCGGAAAGCGCGGCCATATAAGTAAAGTGGTCATGAGATTCGGCTAGATCGCGAAATAAGTCATGGTCGTAGAGATCGCATTGCGCCCGCACACCATGAAAAAGAGTAATGTCTTCGGTTTCATCGGCTTCGAGCAAATCAAGAACCATAGCTTTGCAACTCGAAAGTCCGGAACCACCGGCAAGAAAGATCATTGGCAGTTTCGCCGACTTGCGCACAAAAAACCGGCCGAACGGGCCCGACAATGATAACCGATCCCCGACTTTAAGACGATTGTGGATGATTTCCGTGCCGGCACCTTCGGGCACTCGCTTGATTTGAAATTCCAAAAGGTTGGGCTGGGAGGGAGGGTTGGCCAATGAAAACGCCCGTGGACCGCTAACCCCTGGCATGGCCAAATTGACATACTGTCCCGCCTGAAATTTGAGACCGTTTCCCGGCAATTTGATCCACATCCCCTTGATGTCGTGGGTGAGATCAGTCAATTCCATGACCTCACCCTCTAAATCCGAGATCGGGTGAACGACCGCGTCTTCATCTTCGTCCACATCGGCTTCAATCACCAGATCGCTGAGGGCGGTCGCACAGCACGCGAGAATTTTGCCGTCCGCGCGTTCAAAATCCATAAGAGCAAACAAGGACGGGTCCCCTAAATCGACTTCCCCTTCCAATAAATCCACTTTGCAGGTACTGCACAGACCGTGGCCACAGGCATAGGGAATAGCGATGCCGCTGCGCAACAAAGCGTCGAGCAAGGTCTGCTCCTCGGAGATCTCGATCGTTTCTCCGAGCGGCTCAACAGTCAGTTGGTAAGTCATGTTTTTGGGGCGCACAACGATCAGGTGCGCGATCCTTTTATGCCGTCCAGGCCCGGTGTCTCGAACTTGACGACGCTCTTGTGACCGAGACCATTTTCGGCCAAGCTTCGGTCCAAATCCGGGGTGAATGTTTGACCATCTAAGGTCCATCTTGCTGCAGCCCAGTCGATTTTGTTGAAATCCGGATGCGCCCCGTATACGCCGGGGAAAACCTGCTCCAAGACGTCGCCGAAACGCATGTCGGGCGGAAATGGGAACGCCACCGGCGCACAGAACATCAAGTGATCCAACCAATTCCAGTAAGTGACCAGAACGCCGCCAAAGTTCTCAATGGCGTCACGGGCCGGAAAGTCGTAATCGCCAATACTTTGAATAGCCATGGCTATCTCCTATTCCGCAGCCTTAGAGCGGTTCGCCGTCCATTCTGCCCACAGCCTTTGATCGGGCGAGCCCTCATAGTCCATATTGTCGACGCCATCGTTCAAGTGGTACCACTTGAGGACATCCTTCAAGTCAGTCCCACCGCAATTTCCCTTAAAAATCTCGTGCACCGGCAGCCAGCTTTGCACGTACTTCTCGGGCTCCCAGTCAAAAATGTCCTTACAGCCATCCGAGCAAAAATGATAACGCTCGTGCTTGAATACGCTTTCGCGGAAACAAATTTTGGTCGGGTCGTCAGGCTCGGTAAATCCCATAGGGATCTGACAAGTGGTGCACAGCTGAGGTAAAGCTTGGTTATAAAAGCGGTTCCCCGCTGCGGCTTGTTCACGCCAATAATCGAACCGTGGCCGATACATTTTGTCAAATGTGTCCGGGTACTTCTCCGACAACCAATCCAGTTCGTTGTCTTCCGGCGACCAGGTGTGAAACGCAGCGGCATGGGTGTAATTGTAGAAAATGCTCCATACCTCATGCGATAGGCGGTTCTTTTCTTTTGTTGCGATGTCGGCATATTTGGGAGGGCGCAACCCGTAACGCTCAAGATCTTCAAACAGCGCCGCGCCAGCATCTTCGTAATACATCTCCCAGGCTTCAGCCCACGACATCACCCGCTTGGGCAGCATGTAGTCCATCATCATGGCAACCAGACTCAGCAGCCGATAGCCACGCCAAAACCATTTATCGATCCAGCGCTGGACAATGGGCACATTGGCTTCATCCTGCTCGAGCATAAACTTGATCACTTCGAGGCCGAGAGTCATGTGGCGGGCTTCGTCGGACTGGGCTGAGAATCCGAACGTCACCGTCGCCATATCGCCGTTATAGGCGGCACCCGACATAAACGGCACGAACAGCAAGTTGGTCAGTACGTATTCGAACGAGAATGATATCGCGGTCACGAATTCGAAGGGCCCCGCCGTCATGGCGTCATCGAAAAACGATTTTGGCACTGACAGGTACCAAACTCGATCATACATATGGCGCCAGTCATGAAAGCCATCAAAGTAGCGATTGTAGTGGCTGAGGGTATGAATCTGGGTTTGGGCATGCCGCAGTTCATCGATGGCCTGCATCTGACAAGCAACCCGCGGCCCAACCCCGCGCAAGTGTCGGCCGACATGGGAAAATCCCCGATGGGCCGCGTATTCCAGTGATGTCACCCCGGTAAGCAGTATCTTGATCGCATTCACATAACGCGCGTCGGTAATGCCCATGTGCCCGTTGTTTTGGGCAAACGAATCGATTACCGCATAGAGTTTGCGCTCCTTTTCCGCTTGATACTTCCAGTAGGCGTCCATGGTTAGGCGAAAAGGATCTTCCCAACCGTCCCAATCGTGAATTTTGATGCCCTCGAACGTATCAAATGGAAACACCTTATCCATGGGTTGGTATGTGGTTTCCCAGTCGAGACCACGGGTGAGCAATTTGTAGCGCTGCTTAAGATTTAGTTTTTTGGGATTTTCGGACACACTCAAGAGCCCCAAGCAATGATTATGCGATCGTCGTCTTCGTCCACGTTCCCCGCCAAAGAGATCAGACTGAGGTGCAATTCTTGCAGATCCCAATCGCGGCCAATTTTTTCTTCGACCGTCACTCGGTTAATGATCAAGCGCCCAGGACAATCGATTTTGACCATGGCCGGCATGACGACCGCCGTCGCGTTCTGGTTGTCCGCCTCAATGGCTTCAATGATCGGCCGCGCCTCTTCGGTGTTTTGAAATGTAATAGTTACATTGCGGGTCATGACATTTGGTTGCCTAAAATTCGATGCCGATTTTGGCGAGACGGGCGTGCAGCTCCAAGATTCTGACGTCCATTGCTTGGGCCGCCCCATCGCCCAGGACATGTTCCGAGATTGGCTTGAATGCGTCTTGTGCCCGCCCCTGCCAGGTTCTAATCCATTCGCTTATCTGGTCACGATTTGAGTCGGACTCAGCAGCCACCACCTTGAGCAGTGCATCAACCCAGCGCCGGCTGTCCGCGTACCAATCGACGGCAAATTCGTTCAACAACGACACCGGCGCGCCGCCGTAATTTATGCCGATGGCATCAAAGGTCTGGAACACCAATGGGTGGATAATCGAATCCATGGCAACGTTTTGGGCCACTAAAACTTCAAACCAATCATCCACGACAAAGCTGTCTTCGACCATGTGGCGCAGGCCCTGCCACATGGAGTCGTGGAGCCACTCTTCCTTCGCCGTCCCGAGGCTGTCGCCACTGTTGCCGTCCATCATCAGGCCAACGCGGCTGATCATTTGGGCGATGCCCAAACGATCAGTGGCCGCAAACATGGTCGCTTGGGTGATCGCGGTACCGTAGCCGTAGTCCGTCATCAGGCAATTGTTCATGTTCGCACCCCACTCGTAATGACGGAGGGGAATAAGATATGCGCGCACCTTGTCGAGCCATGCCGGATCAACGCTCGAGAGCAAGTTGCGCTTGGCGACGAACTTGAAGTTCTTTTCTTGGGCTTCCATCATGCGCGCGCGCGCGATGGTGTACGTACCGTAGTAAAACTGCCGCGGGTCGCGAAACGCATACCAGTCGGCCATACCAATTTTTGTCCGGCTGCGGTCGAAAAGCTCGTGCTTCGGATCCCACAAAGGGCGGTAATGGAAATTTTCCGTCGGTTGAACATCAAGCGTCGCTTCGTCGTAACGGGACCCCGGCTTGTCAGCGCCCAGTCGCCGCGCCACGTTGGCAAACGTCTGACGACGGGGCTCTACCCCAGATGTCTTGATGTCCAGTGTCACTTATTGGCCCTCCCTACCGGGAAAATCCGCCCATCTTTTTATCAATCGCCGATAACAATAACAACGATAAGCGCACTCGGTAAGAAATTTGACCGGTCTACTTTCTTTCCACCGTTTCTCGTTTAATCTCCATTTCCAGCCACTGCTCTTCAGCTGCAGCCAGTTCTGTCCGCGATTTATCGAGTCCTGCAGTCACAGCCGCGAATGCCGCGGGATCTCGGTTATAGAGATCGGGATCAGCGATGCGGACTTCAAAATCCGCGATCTCGGCTGTTAGTTTCGTGATATGGGCCGGCAAAGTTTCGAGCGCGTGTTTATCTTTAAACGTTAGCCGCGAGGATGGACGTGAAGAACGATCGGCGTTAGACAATTGCGACCGAGCGGGCGAAGGCTTGGATTTGAGTGGCGTTTTAATCTCGCTCTCTTCAGCAACACCTCCACCGCGTTGGGTCACCATGTCGGAGTATCCCCCCGCGTACTCGACCCACCGGCCCGCTCCCGCCGACGCAATGACCGACGTGACCGTGCGATCGAGGAAATCCCTGTCGTGACTGACCAGCAGCACCGTACCCGCATAGTCGCTCAACATTTCTTGCAATAAATCCAAGGTTTCAAGATCGAGGTCGTTGGTGGGCTCGTCCAGTACCAGCAAATTGGAGGGCCGGGCCAAAGCACACGCCAACGTGAGTCGCCCACGTTCGCCCCCAGACAGGGCCCCCACTGGGGTTCGCGCTTGTTCGGGTGCGAACAAAAAATCTTTCATGTAACCAATCACATGGCGGGATTGCCCACCGACGGATATGGTCTCGCCACGCCCCTCGGTTAAAACATCGGCGAGGGTGCTATTAGGGTCCAGACTTTGCCGCCGCTGATCAAGCGCCACGGTTTGAAGGTTTGTGCCGAGGCAAACGGTCCCCACATCTGGCGCAAGCACGCCGGTGAGCAAATTCAACAACGTGGTTTTGCCCGCCCCATTAGGTCCGACGAGGCCAATGCGGTCACCCCGTTGTACGCGTGTCGAGAACTCTCGAACCACAGGGAGGCCGCCATAGGACTTGGAAATTCCCGTCGCCTCGATGACCAGTTTTCCCGATTGTACGCCCTTAGCCGCGTCCAGCGCGACCGACCCGGTAACACGCCGCTGTTCCCGTCTCTCAGCCCGAAGAGCATGAAGCGCCCGCAACCGGCCTTGATTGCGTTTTCGCCGGGCCGTCACCCCGGTACGCAGCCAATCTGTTTCGGCGGCTATCTTGCGGTCAAGTTTATGGCGGTCGAGGGCCTGCTGATCCATCGCTTGGTCGCGCCATTGCTCAAACTCAGAAAAATTTTGCTCCTGGCGACGGGTTTGCCCCTGATTAAGCCACAATGTTGCCCGCGAAAGTTTCTCAAGAAAACGGCGGTCATGGCTGATCAGCACTAAAGCCGAGCGCGATCCTGCTAATTCCTCTTCAAGCCATTCTATGGCCGGCAGATCAAGATGGTTGGTGGGTTCGTCAAGTAACAGAATATCCGGCTCGGGCGCGAGGGCGCGGGCAAGCGCACACCGCCGCGCTTCGCCACCTGACAACCGATCCGGATGCTCAGAGCCATCAAGGCCCATTTGCTCCAACAGATACATCGCCCGGTAAGGATCGTCACCCGGCCCCAAGCCCGCCTCGACAAAGGCAAGCGATGTCTCGAAGCCACTCAGATCGGGTTCCTGCGGCAGATAACGCACGGTAGTCCCGGGCTGTAAGAAAGTGTCGCCATGATCCAGTTCGATCATCCCTGCGGCTATTTTAAGCAGCGTCGACTTGCCGGAGCCGTTCCGCCCCACGAGGCACAGCCGTTCGTCTTCCGAGACTGACATCTGGGCACCCTCTAACAGGGGCGTACCCCCGAAGGTCAGGTGAATGTCGCGCAGGATGAGCAAGGGTGTCGCCATGGGAGGCGCGTATACAGGGCGGGGGATAGGGAGGGCAAGCCCATTCATGGGCATTGAACCTCTACACCCACAGGGGACGCTCGGATACTGTGGGTTCATGAATGACCCGCACCCGAGTTCCGATCAAACCCTTCCACGCTAGCGCAGATGGCCGGCCGGAGTGATGTCACTCGTCGGCGCTGTCCTGCTTTTGGGCGTTTGCCGACGGACGACCTTTGGATGCGCCGCGGGCTGCGGGCATGGTGGGCGAACGCTGGGATGGGTTTGCCAAGGTGCGGGACACGAACGCGACAGCCGATGTTACGGCACTGTTCGCCTCGACCAACGCCAAGCGGCGCGCGGTCTATCAGACGCGGGCTTCTTCCGAGGGCACTAATGTGGTCGAAGTGGGCAGGATTTACGCGCAGCAAATCATTTCAGCCGCACCGATGGGCACATGGTCGTTGTCCGAAAACGGGTCCTGGTCACAAAAGTAACCTGCCTTTAATTCGTCCACATTCAAATAGCCGGCCCTTACCAGGTATCAATCCATGGACTTCTTTGTCCGGCAGGCCGATCGCTCGGGTATGGCGTGTCCAAAGCGCTGGATATCCAGCGCCGGGTATCGGCGGGATCAATCACGTCGTCGATCTCGAACAGGGACGCTGCGCTGAGCGCTTTGCCTGTATCGTACGCCTCGGCAACCATTCTCTCGAACTCGACCTTCCGTTCTTCCGGGTCTTCAATCGCTTCCAACTGATCCCGAAATCCAAGTTTCACCGCTCCTTCCAACCCCATGGGGCCAAACTCAGCGGTTGGCCAGGCCACCGAAAATAACGGATTGTGGAATCCCCCCGCCGCCATGCCCTGGGCGCCCAACCCATAGGCCTTGCGTAAAACCACGGTGAAAAATGGGACACTCAAATTGGCGCCAATGACGAATAATCGACAACAATGCCGGACCAAAGCGGTTTTTTCGATCTCGGGCCCGACCATGTTTCCTGGAGTGTCGCACAAAAACAAAAGTGGGATGTCGAAGGCATTGCACAATTGCATGAAGCGCGCTGCCTTGTCGGCGGCTGGACTGTCGATGGCGCCCCCCAAATGAAGTGGATTGTTGGCGATGATCGCAATCGGTCGCCCCTCAACCCGCGCAAACGATGTGATCATACCGGCGCCGAAGGCTTTTCTGATCTCTAGCACCGACCCCGTGTCTGCCAACGCTTCGATCACCTCACGCACGTCATACACCCGCAAACGGTTTTCCGGAATCGCCCGGCGCAGCCAACGCTGATCCGCACACGTCCAGTCGCTGACCCGGCCTTGAAAATACGACAGATACTGTTTCGCGACCTTGACCGCCTCGGCTTCGTCCTTGACTGCGATATCAACCACGCCGTTGGGCACTTGCTCGCGCATGGGCCCCACTTCTTCGGGCCGAAATACACCCAAGCCCCCGCCCTCGATCATCGCAGGACCGCCCATACCAATGTTCGAATCTTCGGTCGCAATAATGACGTCGCAACAACCGAGCAACACCGCATTACCAGCGAAGCAATATCCTGATGTGACCCCGACTAGGGGCACCGAACCACTGAGTTCGGCAAACTGATGAAATGTGGTGATGTGAAGACTGCCTGCGACAATCGTATCCACGTCGCCAGGGCGGCCCCCACCGCCTTCGCAGAAAAACACCAAGGGCAAGCGGCGCCGCTTTATGATGTTAAACATACGGTCTTTCTTTTCGTGGTTTTTGGTGCCCTGGGTGCCCGCTAAGACCATGTAATCATAGGATATAACTGCGCAACGCGCTTTTTCCGGCGCAATCAGATCACCGTTCACATGGGCTAATCCGGCGACCATGCCGTCGGCCGGAGTGCGGTCAATCAGCTCTTCGATGGAGTAGCGCCCCCGCCGGGCAGCGACCGTCAGCGCGCCATACTCGATAAAGCTGTCATCATCAATGAGATCTTCAATATTTTCGCGGGCGGTTCGGTGTCCCCGATTGTGCCGCCTTTCCACAGCCGCCGGCCGAGCTTCATCGAGTGTCACTCGGTGCCGTTCAACATTTTCGGCAAGATCAGGACGGATGTAGTCCAGATCCACGTCTTCTTCCGCCGCCACTTCGGCAATGGCTACATCGCCTGCTTCCACGTAGGCAAGTGGATCTCCTTCATAAACCGTGTCCGCCGGAGCAACGGCCAATACCCGCACTGTTCCCCCAATCTCAGCTTTGATCACGTGCTCCATTTTCATGGCTTCCATGATCAATACCGGCTGCCCGGGATGTACCGCATCCCCAACAGAGACGACGACGGAAATTATGGTGCCCTGCATGGGCGCCAACAGCGGAACCGTGCCGTCGGGCCCCTTTATCTCAACCGGGGAGCTGGCCTTAGGGCGGTCATCGGTTCTGGCGTAGTCGAGCACGGCAAGGGGGTCAACCGCATCAATCTTTGCGCCTGCCCGGCGCGGCTCGGTTGGCCGATTGTCCACGTAAAGTTTTCGATGATCGTCACCATTTGCCGCCGCCAATTGAGCCGCATTCTCGTCGACAAATCCGGTATAAATTTGGTTCTCCAAAAATGCCGGCTGGCGCAGCAGATTTTGAAGAAATGGAATGTTCGATGACACCCCTTCGATTTTGAACTCACACAAGGCCCGATAGGCCCGTGTCACCACATCCCGATAGTCCATTGATCGGGAATGCCCAATCAACTTCGCCAGCAATGAGTCGAAATTGGGATTTGTGCGATAGCCGACAAACCCAGATGTGTCGACCCGAATACCGGGACCAAACGGAATTTCAAAAGCACCTAAAGTACCGCCCGAGGGACGCACACTGCCGTCGGGGTCCAAAGTTTCCATGTTAATGCGAAGCTGAATGGCGTAGCCCTGGGTGGGCGGCGGGGCGCCGTCCAATCCCAGGTCGGCCAGGCGCGCGCCCTGGGCCAGGCGCAACTGCATTTTGACCAAATCCATGCCAGTCACTTGCTCGGTCACTGTATGCTCGACTTGAAGACGCGGGTTGGCTTCAATAAAGGCAAAAAAGTCGTGACTGCCGACACCTTCCGCGTCGACCAAAAATTCGAAGGTACCGAGACCCAGATAATTGGTTTCAGCAGCCAGCTTTGTTGCAGCCGCAATCAGTTTTTCACGCAGGTCGGGGTTGAGGGAAGGCGATGGCGCAATCTCGACGATTTTCTGTTGGCGGCGTTGAATAGAGCATTCCCGCTCCCATAGGTGGTTGACCGCGCCGCTACCATCACCAACAATCTGGACTTCAATGTGGCGGACGCGCGGCAGAAATTTTTCGGCGTAAACGTCGCCATTGTCAAACGACTGTGCCGCTTCGGAACAACAGCGCGCGAAAGCTTCGTCGAGCTCATCGGCACGGTGCACAACCCGCATGCCCCGACCGCCGCCACCGGCAATCGCTTTGATCATCATGGCGCTATCGGGTCCAAGTCCGTCAAAGAACGCACGCACATCCGCAAGACTGGTGGCACCATTGGTCCCGGGAACCAGCGGGACACCGCATTTTTTAGCAAGTTTCCGCGCAGCCGCTTTGTCGCCGAATGTCTCCAGTGTTTCTGCTTCAGGCCCCACAAATGTAAGACCGGCGGCGCCACATGCCCTTGCAAACTCGGCATTTTCGCTCAAAAACCCGTATCCCGGATGCACAGCATCACAATTGGTATCGCGGGCAATCTCCAGAAGACGTGTGCCATTCAAATAAGCGGCCACACCTTTTGCACCCAATGAAACCGCCTCGTCGGCTTTTCTGGGGTGCAGCGCTTCGGAGTCGTCGTCCGAATACACGGCGACACTATCAATCCCCAATTCGGCCGCCGCGTGCATGATCCGGATTGCGATTTCGCCCCGATTGGCGATCAGCAACTTGTTCATAGAAATACTCTTCCTTAGTTCTTTAAAACGCTCAGCCGTTACTCAAAAACCAATCCATAATGCGGGTGTTTTCCTCGCGCGGATAGGTGTGCGATAGATCGGCGATTTCGCGGTAAACCACATCGGCTCCTGCTTCACGCAAAGCTTTATTGGCGGTTTGGGCGATATCGACCGGGAACATCCAATCCAGTGCACCGTGGGTAAGATACACGGGCAGATCCTTGATCCTCCCGTCGCCTGCGGCCTGGAGGATCATCGGATGAAACGCCGCCGATATGGGCGCTAAGTGCGTATAGGGCGCGTTGTCCCGCAAACCACTCACATAGGAAAATGTGCCGCCGTCACTCATGCCGGTGAGAAGCACGCGCGTTCTGTCCACATTCCATCGGGCGCAAACACGCTCCAGCATGGCGTCGATGTTTTCGCTGTCGATGTCGGTTCCCATCAAAGCCCAAGTGTCGCCGCGCGACGAAGGGCTGATAACGATGGCGCCCCGGCTGCGGGCCTCGCGCAACCAGGTCCACAGAAAATAGCGGCCGTGTCCAGTGCCGCCATGCAATGCCATCACGACAGGATAGATGTGTTTCGGATCATAATATTCCGGCACGTACATGGAGAACCCGCCCCGCGATCCTTTGTCATTGTCCGCGTGCATGACGCCCACATCTTCACGCTCGGCATTGGCAGCGGCCAGTTTGGCCAACAGGTCCGTATCGTTGCGCGCATCGGCTTCCAAGTAAAATTGGCTGACCGGTGGCAGCATGGCGGCAAGCGGATACAGAGCCTCGGTCGCGCGGGTATGAAAACGCAGCGCGCGGTAGGCTTGAAACACCCCGTCGGGTTTACCGACCGAAGCCCGCAAACCCTCGGCCGCCCGGCACACCGCGTCGCCCGCCGCCTCAATCCGTTGCTTGAAGCCCAATAGGTTTTCTGGCCACGGCGCATTCCGAAATTCGTCTAACGCCGCCCGAACCGGTGCGTCGAGATCGCCCAGTTGCGTGGCAAGTTCCGCCAAATTTGGCGGATGCAAATAGCGGCCGGCCATGCCCAGAGATTCTATGGCGTTCAGTAACGGCGGAAGGATCGCTGTTATAGCGTCGAGCAGCGGCTCATTTTGATCGCTCATCCGTACCTCCTCCCTTAGGCGTTTAGTTGGCTTGCCCGAACCAAACCACCAGCGCTGTCACTGTCACGACCGAGACCGCTGTCGAAATAAGAACGGTGGCGGTCGTACGCGCCACGTATATTTGATACTGGTGCGCAATGATGAAGACGTTGACCCCCGTCGGCAATGCCGCTGTTAGGGTTGCGACCAAGACCCAAACCGGCGGCAGGCTGAATATTTGTGTTGCCAGCACCCAGACCAAGGCCGGCAGCAATAATAATTTTAGTGCCACCAGGGTGATGCTTTCCCGAAAATCTCCGCCCAATCGGTAAGCCGACAATGTGGCCCCGAGGGCGAACAATGCACAGGGTGCGCTGGCGCCACCCAAAAGCGATGCCAGACGATCTACGGACCCAGGCAACGTCAGTCCAGACAAATTGAAGGCGATACCGGCAATGATCGATAAAATCACCGGGTTTTTTAGAACCGCGACAAATGACTGAGCGAGGGCATGCCGCATACTGTTTCCCGCGCCCCGCCCAAACTCGATCAGAACCATGGTCAAGGGCAGCAGGATGAGAGAATGAAGCGTAACGATTATCATGATTGGCAGCAGGCCCGGCGCGCCGAACAGTGCATAAATGAGGGGAATTCCCAGCAGCACGATGTTGGAGTAGGTCGCCCCCAATGCCAATACCGGTAGTTCCTGTGGCCTCGAGCCAAACAATAAAGACCCAATGATCCACGCGACCGCCATTACCAGAAAAACAGCGGTGAAATAGACGGCGAGGATTTGCGGATCTAGGGCTTGGACAATATCGCCACGGCCGAGTGTGCGAAACAACAGCGCCGGAATAGCCAAATAGTAAACGAACGAAGAGAGGCCCTTCACCATCTCTTCGTTCATCCAACGTGACCGGCCCCCCCCGTAGCCGATCAAAACCAGAGTAAACAGGGGCAATATGTTTCCGAGGACTTCACTCAAAAGTAATCGATCTGATCCCGTATAGGATCAAACACCTTTTTGCCGGATCGGAGAAATCCCGTCAGGCACTGCGCAAAACCTGGCCCGAAAAGGCGCCGGTGTGCTCGCCGCTCACCATGAACACTTGACCATTTACGATCGTGTACGGATATCCCTCTGCCCGTTGTATGTAGCGTCCGGCGCCGGTTGGAAAATCATGCACGAATTCAGGGATATGAAGTCCAAGACCGTCAAAATTGATCACGTTCACATCGGCGCACGCGCCCGGCGCCAGCGTGCCCCGGCCGGAAAGCCCATAAAGTGCCGCTGGTTCGGCGGTCAACTTGTGAATAGCTTGTTCGATCGTAAAAAATTCACGTTCTCTCACCCAATAAGTAAGCAAGTATGTGGGCTGGCTGGCATCCATGATCTGTCCACAATGGGCGCCAGAATCCCCTAGGCCGAGAACGACATTCGGGTCTTTCAACATGCGTTCAACGGCTTCCAATTCAGGGTTGAGGAATGGAAAATTGAACAAGGTAAGTCCGTCGTCTTTGAGTGACAGAGTAATAAACGCGTCCGGCGCGCTGGTTCCCAATCGCTCAGCATGGGCCGCAAGACTATCTTCGGGAAGACTGTCATAGCGCAGGTTATCCCGGGACAGTACGTATACCTGGCTCATATCCAGGGGCGGCGGATCCTCCACCGCCTGCTTGACCATGTCGGCCCGATACTCCGGGTTTTTCAGTTTTGCGAGTTTTTCCTCAAGAGTTAAGCCACGCAGTGCGCGCCAAGCCGGAGCCCGGTCGAAAAAGGTTCGGTTCTGAAATCCGAACAAGACGCCGATGCCGCGAGTCGTGGATTGAGGAAATAATTTAGCGCCGCGTTTGGTGCCATTCTCAACTTGATCCAACACGTCGGCATAGGCGCCCAACGCTTCCCGACCCTGCGCAAGTCCAAATGTCACAGGACGGCCGGTATCCAGGCTCACATCGACCATCCATTTAACTTCTGTAATCAGTTTCTTGGCGACCGTTTCGGGGTCGGTGCCATTAATGCCGGTGGCGGCCTCGACCACGCCCCGATTTTGTTCCCCTAAGGCCGCGCAAATGCCCTTTAATTCTTCAATCGTCGCATAAGTCCCGGGGACAGCGTCTCCCGCCGGAGTTACATGAAGCGGCGTACGCGAGGTCGAAAACCCAAGTGCCCCACCAGCAATGGCTTCTGAAACCGAGGCATGCATGCGGGCGATCTGATCTTCTGACGCCGGTTTGTTTTCCAGCGCTTCCTCACCCATGGCATAGAGCCGAAGCGCGCAGTGACCGATTAACCCACCGGCATTGATACCCTTGGGCAGGCCATTAAGCACGGTCAAGTATTCACTGTAGTGTTCCCATGTCCACGGCATACCGGCGAGGATGCTTTTCGCCGGCACGTCTTCGACCGATTCCATCAGTCGTGCCAAATAATCACGATCGGCTTCCTTGCACGGCGCGAACGTGACCCCGCAATTGCCCATCACGACCGAGGTAACCCCATGCCAGCACGACGATGACGCGATCGGATCCCATGTAATCTGAGCGTCTAAATGAGTATGAATATCGACAAATCCCGGCGTCACCAGGTGCCCTTCGGCGTTGATCATGCGAGTCGCCGCGCCGTCCACGTCGCCGACCGCCACGATGCGATCGCCGGAAATAGCGACGTTGCCCCGGTAACCGGGCCGACCCGTCCCGTCAATAATCGTGCCGCCTTTAATGAGAATGTCAAATTTCATGGAATCCCCCTAGGATTCAGGTACAGCCCGTCGGGCACGAATGAATACATTAGGCACATTGTACCCGTAACGCGAGATCGTCACCACCTCAGGGCTCAATATGCCTCTTGGAACTAATTAGAAAGTGTTGTTTCGGAATGTGCGATGGGCACTTCGACCCAAAATGTCGTCCCTTCGCCCAGCGAGCTTTTGAACCCGATTTTACCACCCATACGCTCGATGAGTTGCTTGGAGACTGAAAGGCCGAAACCTGTGCCTGGCGTACTTGAAATTTCCGCTCCCAGCCGATCAAAGGGTTCAAAGACACGGCTCCATAATTCCTCGGAAATTCCCTAACCCGTGTCTATTACGTTTATTTGAAGCGATCCGTTGGAGCCGGGCGCACTTTCGACGAAGACCTGACCGCCGGGACTGTTGTATTTGATTGCATTACATCGCAAACAGGTCGAACGACTAAAAAGCCCCGAAAATTGCGACGCCTGAAACAAACATAATTGACCCAAGTCCTGAGTCGGTCTTGCTTCGACTGGCCCGCAGAGCGTAAAGACTCCAAAGCGCAAAACAGGCGACCACGATCAACAGTAGATCTATAATTGTCATCGCCATTGTCGACTACCAGATCATAGGTCAAAGCCCTCTAGGGCAAGAAGGTTATGCGGTTGTTGGCGGCCCGTTCTACGTCTCGGCTCGTTAGCTGGCTGGGTTCATCATATACCATAAGCTGATTATCGAGGTTTACTGATTGGTCGGTTGCAGGATTGTCGATGTGGTGATCAATTCCTAACTACCCCAAATACGGTACAATTCACTTTCGCTCAAAATGTTAGGGTTCAAAAATTAATAGAGTCATATTAACTTCACCGGATTTGTTGATCCGACACAATTTTTCTTCGGGGAGAAAAAGGCTTTGTAGGCAGGGCCTAAAAATCTACCGTCAATCCCTCGTGAGCAACCTGAGCCCCAGAGAATATTTTTGTAGCATTGATCCCGATAGCATCCATGAAAGTGTCGTTATGGGCAGGGTCATGGTGGAATATAAACAATTTCCCAACTTCGGCTTCTTGACATAATCGAACGCCTTCTTCCCACGTGGAGTGCCCCCAACCCAGATGTCGTGGGTATTCCGAATCACAGTAAGTGGAATCGTAGATCATAGCATCGGCGCCGCGCACCAGATCCAAAATGTTCTGGTCCAGAGTTCCCGGCGTGTGTTCGGTATCGGTAATGTAGGCCACGGCGCGGCCATCGAATTCAATTCGATATCCAGTGGCGTCATTAGGGTGATTGAGTTGAGTTGTTCTAATCGTGATCCCGTCGTCCAAATCCAACGTATCCCCAATATTGAAATTCATATATGTCATTTCCGACCCAAACGCTTCGACCGGAATAGGAAACAGGGGCGACCGCATCAATGTTTGCATAACTTGCTCAAGCAACATTCCGTGACCAGCCCGCCCTGCCCACATGCGAAAATGATTCTGCAATCCGTAAAAGGGAGCAAAAAATGGCAGGCCCAGAATGTGATCGTAATGAGTATGGGAAAGAAAAATATCGGCGTCCACTTGCCCTTCACCCATGGATTGACCAAGTTCGCGCAGTCCGGTGCCCCCGTCCAGTATGATCAATCGGCTGCCGCAATGTATCTCGATGCATGAAGTGTTGCCGCCATACTTCATCATATCGCGGCTGGAACATGGAATGCTTCCCCGCACGCCCCAAAATTTGACTTGAAATTTACTGCCGGTCACGGCGACATATCCTTTGCCCCAATTACCGTATTTTCAATAGCATCCAATTACGAATGCGCCGATCAAAAAGTGCATTAATTCAACTTTACTACCTATCGCATCAACATGCGGTAACCACCCTAAACCGCACTAAGTAATTGGGTCTACACGGGGGTGAACCGCCTAACAATGACGTGTTGCCGCTCTCCGGCAATTGCCCCATGATTATAACTGATGATTTTATCGATCTGGGGGAGAATGCACAGACATGACGGATAGTTCTAACGGAAGTACAACACGGCGCGCGCGCGGCCTTGACGTCATCGGTACATTGTCGGGAAGCGACGACCCGGCAAGCCGCGCTGACGCGTTAATAAGCGAGTTCGGTCCGATTGGCAGCTACGTCATCGATCATGTCTTGGGCACTGTCTGGGCACGCCCGGAACTTTCACGCCGAGACCGAAGTTTAATCGTCATTTCTATGCTGATATCAATCGCGCAACTGCGTCAATTGGCAACACACGTGAAGGGCGGACTCAATCATGGGCTCACTCCCGACGAAGTCCGTGAAGTTGCCGTTCATTTGTGCGGTTATGTTGGTTTTCCGCGCGCTATTGAAGCCATGCGGGTCATTAACAAAGCCATTGAAGACGAGATGGGGGATGCGACACCCGCGATGGTTCCGGCTGATGTCATCGACGACGAGAAGCGCCATGCCGATGGTATCGAGATATTCCGCCATTTGACTGAGACACCGGATGGCCCCGATATCGACACGCGCATCAGTGAATTGGAAGATGTTTTGGGGCCCATGGCCGCGGTTGCCTTCGACTGGGGATTTGGCGAATTATGGACCCGGCCGCAGCTCTCGCAACGTGACCGCAGCTTGCTCATTGTCGCCATGCTTGCGGTTACCGGACGCGACTCTCAACTGCAGTTTCATGTCCCCGGCGCCCTAAATAATGGGGTCAGTGTGAGCGAGTTGAAAGAAGTGATGCTGATGGTGTCGATCTATGGGGGGTTTCCGCCCGCCGCCAGCGCCATGCGCATCGTGCACGAATTAACGTGACCAGGGTCGTCGAAGCAATACAATATCCCGCGCCAGATTATTCAGCAGCCTGCAACTGACCGGTTGCGAACGTAAATACAGGGGGTGTCCGCTCTGCTTCCTCGACCTCGATATCAACACTGAGACTGCTCGCACAAGTGGGACAATAGCGTTCCGCCAGGTGGACAGGCTGGTGCTGACGCCTGCGAACCTGGGTCTGAACCGCGCCAAACAAATCGGCGAGCAGGCGGCGTCGCGGAGCAAGACGTTCTTTCCAATTATCAGCTGTGGACGCCAATTCAGTATCGCAATAGGCGCACGCCCAATGATCTTTGCCGGCTTTGACACTATTGAACCCGCCAGCCGAGGCAACATCTTTGAGGCGAAGCGTTTTGGTCGGCACCAATGCCAACCGCACGCTATCCCGATTTTCCCAAGTGCCGTCGATATCCACTGTAAGGCCGTCTGAGCTCTCGCACACCACAGTGCCATAAAGTTCTTCGGCGGCAGAACGCGTGATGCGTGCGTCCCGCAAATCTCGATCGACAAGTTCCGGTGACCGGTGGAAAGGATCTCCCAAGCCACCTCCGCCAGACGAGATCGCCCAATACACATCACCTTGACGCAGAGGCACGTTGCTCACTTTGGCCGGTAATATGTCGAGCGTCCCCTGAAGCTTCTCAGGCGAGGACACAGATTTTCCCGCTTCCAATTGGGCAAGAACGTCGGACGAACGGATGACCGCGCTGCGTCCGGCGCCCCCCGGATAGCCGCCGGATATACCGCGGGCAGGCAGTTCAACCGCCGCCATAAAGCACGATCCACTAAAGTTATCTACGTTCCACAGCATGTAACCCTGGTCCAGCGCCATACCCCCTCGGTTGTGCCCGGCACCGCCGGAGTTGACCTTGAAGCGGCGCCATAAAATAAAAAACGGATCCACCAGCTCATGCACTTCCACATCCGGGAACGAAACCGCCAACGTGGTTTGGAAACCGTACATATCTTGTCCATCGCCCGTGGTTTGCGCGCCGCCGCCGATGGCGACCAAACTGTCGAGCGGAAAAATAATCGCCAATTCACCGTCTTCCTTGACCCCAAACCAGGCCGCGCCCGGCCCCGAACTGGGCGCCTGCCCAGCCACGCGATCACGTAAGGTTGCCGACGAACTGAGACTGCAAACTTGAGAAAGCACTTCGCCAACCATGCGGCCCAGACGCGCGCCAGTCTCCATATGCGCATTTGTCACTGGCGCGGGCACCACCGGATTAACAACTGTGCCGGGTCTGCCGGTGTCGATTTCGATGCAATTCCAAATGCCCTCGTTGAACGGAATATCCTGGGCGAATTGACATAAAAAGGGGGTCATCACCCCCAATCCGGCCACCGCACTGGGGGTCGCATTGATAAACGCGGCCACCTGATCCACACCGGTAAAAGTGAATTTCAGTTTGTCGCCATCGACTATCATTTCGCACGATACGGCGTGCAGGTCGGCCGTTCCCCGGCCATCGTATTCCACCCAATCGTATGTGCGAGCTGTCCCATCCGGTAAAAGCGCGATCCGTGCACTAAGTGCTTTTTCGGTTAGTTCGATGTTGTAATCGATATAATCGTGCAAGGTGCCGAGGCCGTATTCGGCGACCAATCCGCGCATGCGTACGGCACCCGCATTGCAGGCCGCGATAAGACTGCGCACATCGTTGATGAACGACACAGGGACGCGGACGTTCACTTCGATAAAGCTCACCCACTCAGGGTTTAGCACCCCATTGGTGCCAGCGCGCACACCGGGAAAACGAATGGCTTCTTCAAAACAATCGTGGGCTTCCGGCGCCATACCGCTGATCGACGCGCCGCCGACATCAATTAAATGCGCATTGGTAAAAGTCCAACCGATTAGTTTCTCCCCGTCATAAATCGGCATTACAATGCCAACGTCACCTTGATGCAGCGCGCCGACGGTGTAGGGATCATTGCAAATAAATATATCCCCGGGCTCGAGGTCATCGGGCATCCGCTTTTTTATGATCTCCTGAACCGCGATGCGTGAACTGGCAAAATGCCCGAGCACATACCCCGCCACGCCAACCTGTCGCCCTGCAGCATCAAACACAATCGCCGAAAAATCTTTCGCTTCGGTCAAAACCGGCGAGCCAGAGGTTCGCAGCAAAACGATCGCCATTTCATCAGCGATATTTTCAAACGCACACCGAACAACTTCAGCGGTGATCGGATCTAGTGCCGACGCACTTCGCGCCACGTCGGCAGTATCTTGCGATAATTTGTCCACGACCAAATCCTCCTAGAGCTTCAGTATAAAATTTAAATATCCGTCGCGTTCAACCGTCGCTTCCCGCGGCACATATATAGTCGTGTCACGAACTTCAATAATACCCGGCCCTTGGAACCATGCCCCTGGTTTCATTTTTTCCGAATCATACACCGGCGTATCCAGTTGCTCACTGATATCGGGCAAAAACATGGAACATGAGCCGGTTAAGGCTTCATCCGCCGGGTGGCGTGTCACCTCAACCGGTTTCAAATCCGGCTTTTGGCGCACGGCAACGCCGGTGATCACGTAATTAATCAACATGAGGCCAGCGTCGTGCCAGGCTGTTTCGGCACCAAATTCTTCTTCATAAGCCAGGTCAAATTGTTGCCGCAGGTCTCCTTCCCCCTCTTTCAGGAGGTCTTCAGGGCTGAAATCCATATACAATTCGTTCAATTGCCCAGCGTAACGAATATCAGCGCCGTGGCGGAGTTGAATGCCTTCCCGGTCAAAACCGGCGCGTTCAATCTCGTCCAGAATTTCGCGCTCCAAATTATCGCGAGCCTCAACAATGCTGGCCAACTGGTCGCGATTTTCGACCCCCCACCCCAGTGTGATTGACTTACGGCTAATATAGTCGGCTTCCAGCAAACCGTAGGCGGAGAAGGCTGAGCTGTGATTGGGCACGATCATGTCGGCAATATTCAGTTGCCGGCAGATGGCCGCGGCAAACATCGGCAATGCACCGCCATAGGCAACGAACGTGCATTTGCGCGGGTCGTGACCTCGCTGGATCGACACGCCACGCAGCGCATTGGCCATATTGGCGACCGCCAACTTGTAGGCGCCGGCGGACGTCTCCACGGCATCCCAACCCATGGCGTCTCCTACTTCTGATACCAGGGCTTTTTTCGCCGCCTCAACGTCTAGCGCATGCCTGCCACCCAGGTAATTGTCCGGCCGCAGGAACCCGAGCGTCACCATGCAGTCGGTTATGGTTGGTGCGGTGCCGCCATTGCCGTAGCACACCGGCCCGGGGAAGGAGCCCGAGCTTTGCGGACCGACCTTCGGTACGCCCCGCGCATCGAGCCCCACAATGCTGCCGCCCCCCGCGCCAATCGACACAATATCCAGCAAGCTGATCGCGGTATCGAAGGTGCCGATGCGGCAGCGCTGGGCGACAATTGGTTTTTCACGATGGACGAGCGTGGTGTCGAAACTGGTACCCCCCATATCACCGCACAGCAGATTTTCAATACCGTAGCGGCGGGCGAGAGCGGCTGCCGCTATGGCTCCGCCTGCGGGCCCCGAACTGTAGAGCAGGATTGGCAGTTCGCGCACCTCGTCCGCACCGAGGACACCGCCGAGACCATTGAAGAACTCAACCGCTCGCGTGTAGCCGCGCGCGAGCAAACCGTCTGACACTTTATTGACGAAATTCTCGACCGGCGGCTGGACGAAGCAATTCAAGATCGCCGTCATCCAACGTTCGAACTCGCGGAACACGGATGCCGCGGTGACCGAACAGGTGACAAATATGTCGGGGGCGATTTCGCGAATGATGCGTTCAACTTCACGCTCATGGGCGTCGTTTCGCGTACACCACAAGAAGCACACAGCGATCGCATCCACCCCAAGGTCCTTCAGACGGATCACCTCGCGCTCAACCTGCTCTTTGTCCAGTGGCACAACGACATTGCCGTCCCGGTTGATACGTTCGTCAATTTCGGCGACCATTTCTTTGGCGACAGTTTGGGGAAGATTTTGTTGCAGCTGATCGTCAAAGTCGTTCGACCTATTGCCCCGGCCAAACTGCAGGATATCGGCAAAGCCCGAGGTGACTAGGACGCCGACGCGCGCGCCCTTCATCTCGGTGATGGCGTTGGTGACAATGGTGTTGCCGTTTACAAAAGCGCGCGCGTGATTGGACAGTAAGTCATCGACCGAAAGGTCAAACTCGCTGGCCGCGCCTTCCAACGCGCTGAATATGCCTTCGCTGTAATCATCGTGAGTCGTGAGCGCCTTCGCTCTGACTACTTGATCGTCCATGATGGCAATGAGATCAGTGTGGGTCCCGCCCACATCTATACCGATACTGATCTCGGACATTTTGTATTTTCCCTTACTCTCAAACCCAAATTTTACGAAGCGCCAGGCGCACACCTGACTCCGCCTTTAAAATCGTTTGGCAACCTCTTCCAGCATCACCTCGGTCGCACCGCCACCAATGGATTCGACGCGCGCGTCGCGCACCATCCGCTCAATGGCAGAATCGCGCAAGTAACCGGCGCCGCCGTGAAATTGCTGGCAGTCGTACAACACGGCGTTGACCAGTTCGCCGCACAACGCTTTGACCATCGACACTTCTTGCACGCAATCGCATCCCTGAGCATCCAGCCAAGCGGTATGATAAAGCATCTGACGCGCAGCCAATACCTCTGCTTGCCGCATGGACAAACGCTGACGAATAACCTGCTTATCCCAGAGGGCGCCGCCAAAGGCCTTGCGGTCCTTTACATAGTCGATCGTAAAGTCGATGGCATACTGAGCTTCGCCCATGGCCTGAGCGCCGACCACCAGTCGCTCATTCTGGAAGTTTTGCATAATCGCGTAGAAGCCTTTGTTGACTTCGCCCAGGATATTCTCTTCCGGCACCCGGCAATCGTCGAATATAAGTTCTGCGGTATCCGAACTCAGCCAGCCCATCTTGTTAAGGGCGCGGCCGACGCTGAAACCCTCGGTCCCAGCTTCAACGATGAAAATCGTAATGCCCCTCGACCCTTTGACCGACGGATCGGTGCGGACGGCGACAAAGTACACGTCGGCGTGCACGCCATTGGTGATGAACATTTTGGTGCCATTGATGATCCAGTGATCACCATCTTTGACCGCGCGGGTTTTGAGACCGGCCACGTCAGATCCGGCATCGGCTTCGGTGACTGCCACCGCCGTGATCAACTCGCCTGTGATGATCTTGGGCATATACTTTTGCTTTTGTGCTTCCGTGCCTGCGTTCGACAAATGGGGCGATGCCATGTCGGTATGGACCAGCACCGTGATCGCGAAACCTCCGTAGGTCGAGCGCCCGAGCTCCTCCGCCAAGAGGACAGTCGCGAGCGTATCAAGCTCCGATCCGCCATACTTCTCAGGATACCTAATGCCTAGAAGCCCAAGCTCACCCATTTTTTTGAGCACGCTTCGGGGGGTCATGCCGTCTTCTTCCCACTGGTCACCGTAGGGGCGTACTTCGGTATCGACAAAGCGTCGGATCTGATCCCTCAGCATGTCATGGGTTTCGTCTAAATAAATGTTCTTTTCAATCATTTGGAAAACCCTGATCTTCATCTTGTGGGTCGGCGCTCGCGATCACCGCCAGGCGATCACCGCCATTTACTGTATCGCCGGGTTGAGCGTTAATCGCCTCCACGACACCGCCTATAGGCGCGCAAAGTTGCTGGAACAGTTTCATCGCTTCCATGACAAACACCGGTTGGCCGATCTCGACCGTGTCGCCGTTTGAGACCATTACTTCGGCAATCAATCCTGGGGTTGGGGCAATTACGGAATTGCCGGTTGCCACTGGTTTTACAATTTCACCCAGCGACACGTTTTTGGAACTGAGCACGTCAAATACCGGGTCGCCGGCGGCGCAGTGGCAGGTTACGTGCACACCATCAACTGACACATCTATACTTTGTCTCAGCGTTTGCTCGGTATAGGTGAGGCGGCCCGCACGCCAAGTTGCCTCCCTTACCTGGAGTACAGCTTTACCATCGCGTTCAATTGTAAAGGTGCCGCCTCGGCCAATGACCGTGGTTTCACCGAACGTCTGATCGCCGGTACGGATGTAATAGACAGCTGCGCCACGGCGTCCACTTCTTTCACCCACTCGCCACCCGCCCAAGGTGGACCAGGGGGATTGTGAGCCGCTCCCTTCGCGTTCCAGGTGATAGGCAAGTGCGGCGACGGCTACGTCAGTGTTGGTTATGGGGGAAGAACTCCAGCCATCGGGAAATCCTTCGCGTAAGCAACTGGTCAGATGACGGCCGGCTTGAAAATCGTCGAGATGTAAGACATCGCGTAAATAGCGGGTGTTGACCCCCACGCCGGCGATCCTGAACCGGGATAACCCCGCGTCCAATTTTTGAATTGTTGTTTCCCGGTCCACACTCATGGCTATCACTTTGGCGAGCAGGGAGTCATAGTAAGGTGTCACCCTACTGCCCTGCTGCACGCCGCTATCGATGCGCAATCCTTCCATGCTCGGTTCGGCATAGCTGGTAATAGTACCGGTTTGCGCGCGATAATTTTCCGCCGAATTTTCCGCCGCGACCCGCGCTTCCATGGCCCAGCCCTTACATACGATGTCGTCCTGTGCCAACGAAAGGACGTCGCCACCGGCAATGCGCAACTGCCATTCCACCAAGTCGATACCGGTGATCATTTCAGTGACCGGGTGTTCGACCTGAAGGCGCGTATTCATCTCGAGGAAAAAGGCATGGCCGGTTGCGGCATCGACGATAAATTCGATCGTCCCCACACTGTCATAACCAATGGTGACAGCAAGCTTCACCGCACTCTCAAGGATTTGCTGCCGCAACTCAGATGGGAGGCTGGGTGCCGGGGCTTCTTCAATGATCTTTTGGTAGT
Source organism: Alphaproteobacteria bacterium (assembly GCA_029941135.1). Classification (GTDB taxonomy): domain Bacteria; phylum Pseudomonadota; class Alphaproteobacteria; order JAPYRI01; family JAPYRI01; genus JAPYRI01. The sequence continues at coordinate 37,302 of JAPYRI010000014.1, forward strand.
TGCGCTGAACCGAACAATCCCGCTCAAATAAGTGCCGTACGTTGCCGTGTTGATCAGCCATTATCTGAACTTCAATGTGGCGCGGGCTTTCGACATATCGCTCCAGCAAGAGTTTCGGATCGCCGAAGGCTGCCTGCGCTTCTTGCCGTGCGAGGCTCAAGTTCTCAACCACAGTGTTCAATTCATCGACCCGGCGCATGCCCCGGCCACCACCGCCCGCGCTCGCCTTAATGAGCAGCGGCATGCCAATCTTTTCGGCTTCCCGCAGCAATCCCTCATCACTTTGATCGTCACCGTGGTATCCGGGCACGCATTCGACTCCCGCACCGATGGCGATGCGCTTGGCTTCAATCTTGTCGCCCATTGTTGCAATGGCGTCAGGTGACGGTCCGACAAATACGAGACCGGCTTCTACACAACGACTGGCAAAGCCAGCGTTCTCGGCCAAAAATCCATAACCCGGGTGGATGGCTTCAGCGCCGGTAAGCCGCGCGGCATCGATAATCTTATCACCATCTAAATAGCTTGCGCGCGCCTCGGGCGGCCCAATGTTGACCGCCTCGTCAGCCAATTGCACATGCAGCGCATCGACGTCAGCGTCGGAATAGACCGCGACTGACCGCAGACCAAGGCGGGCGCAGGCGCGAATGAGCCGGACGGCAATCTCGCCCCGATTGGCAATGAGAACTTTGCTGAACTTCATGCCATTGACCTACATCCGGTATATGGGTGTGCGCCGGTCAAATTCGGGCACGGTGGTCACAAGTGCTAAGCAAAGTCCGAGGATATCTCTCGTCAGAGCCGGCTCAATCAGACCGTCGTCCCAAAGCCGTGAAGTCGCGTAGTAAGGATCGCTCTGCTCGGCATACTGGGCGCGCACGGTTTGTTCAATCTCAGCCAGTTCGTCCGCTTCCGGAGGCGGCAATTTAACATTGGTTTGCCGCAACTCGAGCATCACGTTGGACGCGATATCGGCGGACATGGTGGCAACCTCGGCATTTGGCCAGGCAAACAGAAAATCCGGCCGAAAGCCGCGACCGCACATGCCGTAATTACCGGCGCCATAGGAGCCGCCGACGATGATCGACAGCCGCGGCACTTGTGCAATGGACATTGCGTAAACCATCTTTGCGCTGTTCTTGGCGATGCCGCCCCGTTCCGCCTCGGTGCCGACCATGTAGCCGGTGATGTTGTGCAAGAACACCACCGGAATGCCCTGCTGATCGCAACTGGTAATGAAGTGTGCTCCTTTGAGCGCTGACTCCGAGAACAACGCGCCGTTGTTGCCGAGAATGCCAATTTGGTGACCATGAATTTTTGCCGTCCCGCAAACGAGAGTTTCCCCCCATTCAGGCTTAAACTCCTGAAAGGCACTGCCATCCACAAGCCGCGCGATGATCTCGCGCACATCATACGGGATGCGGCGGTCATGACTGATGACACCATTTAGTTCTTCAGGATCGTAGAGTGGCGGGGTTACCGGTCCGGCACTTTCAAATCGCGGCGCGGCACCCAGGTCAGCGACCATATCACGCACCAGCGCCAATGCATGCGGTTCATCGCGGGCCAAATGATCGGAAACGCCGGACACTCGAGTATGCATTGCGGCTCCGCCCAAGGTATCACCGTCTACGGTTTCGTTGATCGCGACTTTGACAATTGAGGGTCCGCCCAGGTGAATGCGGGCGTTGCCTTCTACCATGACCACCTGGTCGGATAAGGCCGGGATATAAGCCCCACCGGCTGTGCAGCCGCCGAACACCGCCGAGATTTGTCGCAGTCCTGATGCCGACATGTTGCATTGGCGGTAAAAGCTGTTGCCGAAGTGGTCACGATCCGGGAACACCCGGTGTTGTTCGGGTAGGAAAGCACCGCCGCAATCGACCAAATAAATAGCCGGCAATCGATTGTCGCCGGCAATTTCCAGCGCGCGGTTTTGCTTCTTCACTGTTTCGTGGAAAAACGAGCCGCCTTTCACCGTCGCATCGTGGGCAATGATCATGCAGGCATGGCCGGACACAATCCCAATTCCAGTAACGATACCGGCGCTCGGTACTTCATTGCCGTACTGGCCCCAGGCCGCCAGTGACGACAGCTCCAAGAACGGAGTTGCCGGATCCACCAAGCGGTCTATGCGGTCACGGGCGAGGATCTTGCCCCGTTGATGATGACGGTCACGCAATTTTTGTCTGCCACCCGTCATGGCCTGCGCGGTGCGCTCCCGCAAAGTTTTTAACAATCCGTCATAGTGTTCTTGATTGGCAGCGAACACCTCTGAACGAGGATCGATGTGACTTCGGATGCGGCTCATTTTTCGGGCTCCCTAGCCGGCAGTAGTCCGTGCAGTAGTATTTCCGCATAGCTATCGGCGAGATTTGCCAAATTGCCGCGTTTCGGATCGAACCACTCGATGGTCGCGTTAAGCGCTCCGATCACCATCAAACGAAATGCTTTCAAATCAACATTCGCGCGAACGCCGTTTTGGACGGCAACTTGCTGCAGCATGTGGTCCCACAGGGCTTCATAGTCCCGGCGCGCTTTCAGGTTGGCCGTCCTCACCGGTTCCGGCACTTGCCCGTAGATGCGCACATTGGCGGCGGTGTAATCGCTAAACTCGAACATTGCGCGCAGGTGGGCAAGGATACCTGCACGAACTGTCGCGCTCGCCGAAACGCCCGACGGCAGATTCTCGATGGTTTGACGGACTTCGCCATGCACCATCGAAATTCCCAAATCCAGAATTTCGATCACGATCGCCTGCTTGGACTCGAAGTGATAGTAAACGCTGCCGGCTTTCATCCCGGCGGCGGTGGCAATCGCCCGCAAGGACACCGACGCATAACCATCCGCACTGAACAAGCCGGCCGCCGCATCCAAAATGCGGGTGCGCGACATGTCAGCTTTATCGGATTTCCTCGTGGCTACGTTCATGGGTTTACACTTTTATCAGTCGCCGGAGATGCGCCTTCATCCGCTAAATTGCCTGGCAATTTTGAGCACACGTTCGGCTTGCGTCAGATGCGGCTTGTCGAGCATTTTGCCGTCAAGACTGAGCGTGCCCTCATCCGGGTTTTGAGCGAACAAATCGACCACGGCGCGCGCATGTTCAATCTCGGCCACGTTGGGCATGAAAGCCTCATTGATTGGCGCCACCTGCGCCGGGTGAATGGCGATCTTGCCGAGAAACCCGTCCCGGCGCGCATCGCTACAGGTTTTTCGCAACCCATCGTCGTCTTTGAAATTTGTAAACGCCGTATCCACTGCCTGCACACCGCATGCATACGCCGCCACCAGACATTGCGTGCGGGCGAGCACATAGGGCGGAGTTAGGTTGCCATGCTCGTCACTGTTGGATGACGCTCCCAAGGCGGCGCTTAGATCTTCGGCCCCCCAGGAGATAGCCACAACGCGTGAGTTAACTTCGGTGTAGCTGTTAATATTCAGCATCGCCGCCGCGGTTTCCGTGGCCAGCGACAGCACTTTGGTCGATCCAACATCAAACCCGTGCTCGGTCTCGAGCACGTCCAGATAGTTGCCCAGAAGCTCAGTGTCGAGCGCGTGTTCTGCTTTTGGGAGAAAGAATCCATCCGGCCGGCCTTGGATAACCCCGGCCAAATCCAACAGAGCATGAGGTCCGTCGAGCGGGTTCATTCTGACCCAAAGTTGACTGATAGAACGGTCAGCGGATTTGAGGTAATCGCACACCATTTTACGCGCCACCGGCTTGCGCGAATCGACCACCGAATCTTCCAAATCGAGGATCAAGGCGTCGGCGCCGAGAGACGCGCCTTTGCCGAGTTTCTTCTCGCTATCGCCGGGAACAAACATCCATGAACGTAAAATCATGACTGCGGCTTCTTCAGCATCAGGCCGCTACGATCACAAATTCCGACCAGCTCATCTTTTTGGTTGTAGGCGCGGTGAGTGAACGTAACGATGCCGTTGTTGGGGCGCGACTTGCTTTCGCGCTTGTCCTTTATTTCGGTCACAAAATGTAAGGTGTCGCCGAGAAACACCGGCGCTGGAAACCGCACGTTGTCCCAACCGAGATTACCGACCGTGGTGCCAAGTGTGGTGTCGTAGACCGACACGCCGACCATCAGCGCCAAGGTGAAGCAACTGTTCACGATGCGCTGGCCAAACTCGGTTTCGTTTTTGCAGTACTCTTCGTCCAAATGCAAAAGTGCCGGATTGTGGGTCATCGTGGTGAACAAAAGGTTGTCGGTTTCTGTGATTGTGCGCCGAATGGGGTGGTCAAAAGTCTGGCCAACCTCAAATTCTTCAAAATATAGCCCTGCCATGAAATTCCTCCAAGTTATTGATTATATTATATTTTATGACCCGTATTGCTGGTGTTCTACGGACCCTAAAAACTATCCAGAGAAGCAAGATCGTCAATCGCCGCGGTCATGCGCTCGACCATTGAGAGCGACATCTCTTCGGTTTGCATGGCCGCCGGCAAAAACTCAGACGGGCACAATGTGGGTGTCCAATTCAGCAGTGCATGAAACATTTGCTGCCGGTAGTAGGTCCAAGTTTCGTTAAAACCAAACGTATGCCCGGACACTTCGGCGAAACGCGCCAGATACCGCCGCACAAGGTCCTCTTCCCACGCCCGTCTGTCGTCGATGGTAAGCGCCCCTGAAATTGCATAGGATAAATCCCGCGACCAGTGTCCCCGGCCGGCGCATTGCCAATCGCACAAGCCCATGCGGCCTTTGTCGGTTTGATACCAATTGCCGATGTGAACGTCGGAGTGAAGGAAAGTTTCAGGCAGTTCCTGGTGAATTTTGAGTGCCGCCATGGTCGCCGGCCAGATCTCGTCCCGCCGCGCGAGCAAGCGATCAGGAATAACATGCGCGCCTTCGGTTAGTGCGCGCTCGGTGGATTTATCCACATGCAACTTGGTAACGCCGCCCATGAACCAGCGGGTAAACTGGGCCACCCATTTGAAGTCCGTTTCAAACCTGGGATCATCATAAAAATGAGCATGAAGACCGGCCAATAATTCGACCATGTCTTCAGCCATTTCGCGGGTCACATACGTTTCCCAGTTGGTGAACGTTGCCCCTTTGATGGCCACCAGGTCTTCAAGAATATGTATCGCCGCGCAGGAATTGCGATCCACTGTCGAGTGGAAACAGAGTGGGATTTCAAGATCGAGCTCGGGCCGCAATTGAGTGTAGAAGCGGCCCTCAGTACGAGCGTGACCGGTTATGCCCACCATCATGCGATTTTCGACGGTGGGTAGCGTCTTGGTGAAGATGGACGCGGGTAATTTTGCCACCACTCCGGCCTGATTGTAATTCACTTTTAAACGATGGCGGGCGTGGGTACCGGCGCTAACGAGAGAAACCTCGAAATCTATTACTTCCGCGCCTATTGCATCACCGCACAATACGTCGGTCAACCACTCGCGGGTAACCGCATCAATGGTCGGCACGATATCACCGGACTTGGTGGCCTTTGGCTTTAAACGCTGCTCTTCGGCAATGACTTGCGCGATACGCTCAGACGCGACCTCAACTGTCTCCTGTGTCTTAGCCATGGAACTCCCCCCAAAGCCCGGTATCTCGCAGAGACCGGGCTTTAATCTACTGAGCAAAACGCGTGGCTGCGGCAAATTGAGTCATCTGCCACTGGTCCCGTTCAGCACGTTTCGCCGCGTAAATTATTAAATCTAACTAACGTTAGGTTCCAATAACTGGAGAGTCAAGCCACTCTGGTCGCCACGATCCGTGCTCTGCTGTTGACAGGATTGGCCTTTACCCGGATAGACGTACATTCTAATCTCCCCCCCCCCCCCC
>JAPYRI010000015.1 GCA_029941135.1 Alphaproteobacteria bacterium
CTCACTAATGACGGTGCCCTCGACGCCTACCGCAAACTGCGCAGTATGGGTGCGATCAAAGACGATCCGGATCAGGAATTGGCAGCCCATAAGCTGCAAGACCTGCACCGGAATCTTGAAGGCTACGCGTTGCCAGAACGCCGCACGCGTGGATTGATGTCCCTGTTTCGCCGCGACGTGGAGCACACGGCTCCCACTGGCATGTACCTATACGGTGATGTGGGCCGGGGCAAATCCATGTTGATGGACATGTTTTTCGATCATGCGCCCGTCGCCGCCAAACGGCGGGTGCACTTCCACGAGTTTATGCTTGAGGTGCACGCTCACCTCCATGCCTGGCGCCAGATGGATGCGGACGCCCGCGCGCGCGAGATCAGTGCGCTTGGCGTGCGCAATGGAACCGGCGATGATCCGTTGCCGGTGATTGCCCGCCGTGTCGCCAATGGCGCCACACTTCTGTGCTTTGATGAGTTCCAGGTGCATGACGTTGCCGATGCCATGCTGCTAGGGCGTTTGTTTTCGGAGCTGTTTGTAAACGATGTGGTGATCGTGGTGACCTCCAACCGGCCACCCGATGACCTCTATAAAGACGGCCTTAATCGGGGTTTGTTCTTGCCGTTTATCGAATTGATCAAAGAGCGGCTGAATGTCTTCAAGCTCGCCGGGCCGATTGATTTTCGTTTGGACCGTCTTAAAGGCCTCACGGTTTATCACGCGCCGCTGGACGCTGCAGCAGTTGATGATCTTGACGCAGCGTTCGCCAGCCTAACCGGCGACGGCGACGGCAAGCCTGAAATGCTGGACGTCCAGGGACGCAAACTTGAGATTCCGTGCGCGGCCATGGGCGTCGCGCGCTTTGATTTCGACGACCTCTGTGCGCAACCCTTGGGCGCGGCAGATTACCTGGCCATTGCCTGGCATTTTCACACTGTGATCATCGCCAACGTTCCCCAACTGGGATCCGAGAAGCGCAATGAAGCGAAGCGGTTTGTTACCTTGATCGATGCGTTGTATGAAAATCGCGTGAAGTTTATCTGCTCAGCGGAAGTCGAACCACAGCATCTTTATCCGGAGGGCAGTGGCGCGTTTGAGTTTGAACGTACCGTGTCGCGCCTGATGGAAATGCAGTCGGAAGAATATATGGCGGCGGGTCACGCGGTGTGACCAGCTAAATCGTTTGCAGCGCAAGCGGGTCCTGCCGCGCTTATCCTTGCAGCCCGGTCAGAATCGGGGTAGTAGCACTGAGACGCGAGGAGCCACGGGAAATCGCTATAACACCGGAGATATAAGACATGGCGCGTAATAAGATCGCACTCATAGGCGGCGGGCAAATCGGCGGTACGCTGGCCCACTTGGTAGGACTTAAGGAATTGGGCGACGTTGTCATTTTTGACATTGTCGACGGCATTCCCCAGGGCAAGGCATTGGATCTGTATCAATCGTCACCGATTGAGGGAAACAACACCAAGTTCATTGGGAGCAAAAATTACAGCGCCATCCGTGGCGCCGACGTGGTGATCGTTACTGCCGGTGTGCCGCGCCGACCGGGCATGAGCCGCGATGATTTGCTGGGCACCAACCTGAGTGTGATGAAATCGGTTGGCGAGGGCATTGCTAAGTACGCACCGGGTGCTTTTGTCATCTGCATTACCAACCCGCTGGACGCCATGGTCTATGCCTTGCGCCAGTATTCGGGTCTGCGTCCGAACAAGGTTGTAGGCATGGCAGGCGTTCTGGACAGCGCGCGCTTTAGCGCTTTCCTCGCGGCAGAGTTCGACGTGTCGGTTGAAGATGTGAATGCCTTTGTTATGGGCGGACATGGCGACACCATGGTGCCGCTCATCCGTTATTCGACAGTGTCAGGCATTCCCGTGCCGGACCTGGTCAAGATGGGTTGGAGCACCACCAAAAAAATCGACCAGATCGTTCAACGGACCCGCGACGGCGGTGCCGAGATTGTCGGCCTACTCAAAACCGGGTCGGCATTTTATGCGCCGGCGACGGCCGCCGTTGCCATGGCTGACTCGTACCTCAAAGACAAAAGACGCGTGCTACCGTGCGCCGCGTACTTGAACGGCGAATACGGTGTGAAGGGGCTTTATGTTGGGGTGCCGGTGGTGATCGGCGCCAAGGGTGTTGAGCGCATCGTCGAAGTTAAATTGAACGCGTCCGAACGCACCGAATTTCGCCAATCGGTTAACGCGGTCAAAGGGCTGCTGAGCGCGGTGAAGCGGATAGAAGCCGCCGCCAAGAAAGAAGCGGCCGCGGCCAAAAAGAAGGCGGCTAAGAAAAAGGCCCCGGCTAAAAAGAAAGTCGCAAAAAAATCGGTCCCGAAAAAGAGCTAGTAGGCACTATACGAGTACGGTTGCCGGTCATTTCACCGGTGTTATAACTTGTCCACCTAATTCAAGCCCTGCCTCCGGGACTCACCCGCAGGCAAAATCCAACGGAACAACATGAACATTCACGAGTATCAAGCCAAAGGGCTACTGGCGGAATACGGCGTCAAAGTGCCGTCTGGCAGTGTCGTCTATTCTGTCGATGAAGCGGTGAAAGCCGCCGAAGATCTGGGTGGCCCCGTGTGGGTGGTTAAAGCCCAAATTCACGCCGGTGGCCGCGGCAAAGGCGGCGGCGTTAAAGTAGTTAAGTCCATTGATCAAGTGCGCGAAGCGGCGGAGGCCATCCTTGGCATGACTTTGATTACCCATCAAACGGGACCTGAAGGTAAATTGGTCAAGCGCCTTTATGTGGAGGATGGCTCGGACATCGAGACCGAACTTTACCTCAGTGCCGTGATTGACCGGGGGACCAGCCGGGTTGCCCTCATGGCATCAACCGAAGGCGGGATGAACATCGAAGAAGTGGCGGCCGAGACACCAGAAAAAATTGAGACCGTGACCATCGATCCGGTCGCCGGGTTTCAACCGTTTCATGGTCGGCGCCTAGCCTACGGTCTCGGCCTTGCCGGCGACCAGGCAAAAGCCGCGGCCAAACTCATTAAGGGTGTTTATGACGCGCTGATGGCGACCGACGCGAGCTTGGTCGAAATCAATCCTTTGGTGGTTACAAAAGACGGCGACGTGATCGCGCTGGATGCGAAAATGAACTTCGACGATAACGCGCTCTATCGGCACAAGGCGGTTGAAGAGATGCGCGACTTGGACGAAGAAGACCCGGCCGAAACCGAAGCCAGCAAGCACGACCTCAGTTACATTAAGCTCGATGGCACCATTGGCTGTATGGTAAACGGCGCTGGCCTGGCCATGGCGACCATGGACATCGTTCAGCTTTATGGCTCTTCACCGGCAAATTTCCTTGATGTTGGCGGGGGCGCAACCCGCGAGAAAGTTACCGAAGCGTTCAAGATCATTCTGTCGGATAGCAATGTCCAAGGCATTTTGGTCAATATCTTTGGCGGCATCATGCGCTGTGACGTGATCGCCGAGGGCGTTGTCGCGGCGGCAAAAGAAGTGAGCATCAGCGTGCCCCTGGTAGTGCGGCTCGCGGGTACAAATGTAGATTTAGGCAAGAAGATCCTTAGCGAGTCAGGTCTCCCCATTGTGTCCGCGGACACCTTGGCCGAAGCCGCTGAAAAGGTCGTTGCCGCGGTGAAGGATGCAGCCTGATGTCGGTATTGATTGACGCGAATACGAAAGTTATTTGTCAGGGTTTCACGGGCTCCCAAGGCACGTTCCACTCCGAGCAAGCCATCGCTTACGGCACCAAAATGGTCGGTGGCGTGACCCCGGGTAAGGGCGGAACGAAGCACCTTGACCTGCCGGTGTTTGACACGGTTGCGGGTGCGGTTGAGGCCACGGGCGCGAGTGCAACGGTTATATATGTGCCACCGCCGTTTGCCGCCGATGCCATTATGGAGGCGATCGACGCGGAAATAGCGCTCGCCGTTTGCATCACCGAGGGTATTCCCGTGCTCGATATGGTGCGTGTGAAACGCGCCCTCCAGGGCTCTAAAACCCGATTGGTAGGCCCCAACTGTCCTGGCGTTATTACCCCAGGCGAATGCAAGATCGGCATCATGCCCGGCCATATTCATCGCGCAGGCAGCGTTGGCATTGTCTCGCGCTCGGGGACGCTTACCTATGAAGCGGTGGACCAGACAACGGCGGTTGGCCTCGGTCAAACCACATGTGTGGGCATTGGCGGTGATCCGGTGAACGGCACGAATTTCATTGATGTTCTGGATTTGTTTCTCCGCGATGATGCCACCGAGTCGATCGTTATGATCGGTGAGATTGGCGGAACAGCCGAGGAAGAAGCGGCCGATTTTCTTAAGTCATCCAAGGTCAAAAAGCCTGTGGTTGGCTTTATTGCTGGGGTTACTGCCCCTCCTGGACGGCGCATGGGCCATGCGGGTGCGATCATTTCAGGCGGTAAAGGCACGGCAGAGGACAAGATCGAAGCCATGAAAAGTGCTGGAATTCACGTCTCCGAATCACCTTCGGCGCTGGGAACAACATTAAAGAAGGTGTTGGAAAACCGCTGAAGTTCAAACAGTCGTTAACACCCGCGTGGCAGTCTGCCTGACGTAATGGGTCTGAAAACGTTGTGTTTTCATGGTAGTGGGCGCGCGGTTTAACCCGCGTGAGTGCAGTTATGGCTGAAGAATTGGATACCTCTACGTTTCTGACGGGCACGAATAGTGCGTTCATTGAGCAACTTTTCGACCGTTACCGGGACAACCCGGCAACGGTTGATCCAAGCTGGCGGCAGTTTTTCGGGGACTTGTCGGAAGAGGCCACAGCAGCCGTGTGCGATGCACGCGGACCGTCCTGGACACGATCTGATTGGCCGATTGTTCCAAGCGCGGATGAAGCGCTGTTGGGGGAAGAAGCCGCCCCAGCCGAAGATGTGGCACCAGTGGAGGGCAGCCTTTCAGAAGAAGAGGCCCACACGGCGACCCTCGATTCCATTCGCGCTCTCATGTACATCCGGGCTTACCGGGTGCGCGGTCACCTCCGCGCCAACTTGGATCCGCTCGGCCTCTTGAAAGAGGCAAACCATCCCGAACTTGATTACCACACCTACGGGTTTGGCGAAGAGGACCTGGATCGGCCGATATTTATCAATGATGTCCTAGGGCTGCGATCCGCGACACTCAGGGAAATTACTGAAATTCTGGAGCAGGTCTACTGTTCGACCATTGGGGTCGAGTTCATGCATATCAGTGAGCCTGCGGAAAAGGCCTGGATGCAGGAGCGCATCGAGGGACGCGACAAAGAAGTGAGTTTCACGCCCGAGGGCAAGCGCGCCATATTGCGCAAATTGATCGAAGCCGAGAGTTTCGAAAACTTTCTCCACCGCAAGTACCCGGGCACTAAGCGCTTCGGTCTGGATGGCGGCGAAGCAACGGTGCCGGCGATGGAGGCGATCATTAAGCGCGGTGGTCAATTGGGCGTGGCTGAGATTGTAATCGGTATGCCCCATCGGGGTCGCTTGAATGTACTCGCCAATGTCATGGCTAAACCCTTGACCGCGATCTTTAGTGAGTTTCAGGGCGTATCCTCGCTGCCCGACGAAATCGAGAACACGGGCGACGTTAAATACCATTTGGGGGCCTCGTCGGATCGCGAGTTTGACGGCAATCGTGTGCATTTATCGTTGGCCGCCAATCCCTCCCACCTGGAAGCCGTTGACCCCGTGGTACTCGGCAAAGTGCGCGCGACTCAGGTGTTGCGTGAAGACACGGAACGCAAGACCGTGCTTCCGCTTTTGCTTCACGGCGATGCGGCGTTTTACGGACAAGGTCTGGTTGCCGAGTGTTTTAACCTGTCGGGCACCAAGGGCCATCGATCCGGCGGTACCATCCATATTGTCGTCAACAATCAAATTGGATTTACCACCAGCCCCCAATATACCCGCACATCGCCTTACCCGTCTGACGTGGCAAAAATGGTTCAGGCACCTATATTTCATGTCAATGGCGATGACCCGGAAGCGGTGACCCACGTGGCTAAAATTGCGACCGAGTTCAGGCAGCATTTCGGCAAAGACGTGGTCATCGACATGTTTTGCTACCGGCGTCACGGCCATAACGAAGGTGACGATCCGACGTTCACCCAGCCGTTGATGTACAAAAAGATCAAGGCTCACCCGACCACGCCGGCTATTTATGCGGCGCAGTTAGTGCGTGAAAAGCAGATGACCGCAGATGATGCAAAGAGCATGACGGTGGCCACACATGAGGATATGGAACGGGCGTTCGAGGCTGCTGAACATTACCGGCCCGAGAAAGCCGACTGGCTGCAAGGACGCTGGTCGGGAATCGAAGCCGCCGATAAAACGTCAACGCGCCGGGGTCAGACGGCGGTTGAACTGGATGTCCTGCGCAAAGTCGGCACGGCGCTGAACACGATCCCAGACGGCTTTAATCTCCATAAGACCCTGAAACGGCTGACAGCCAATCGGATCAAAGTCATGGAAAGCGGTGAAGGCCTTGACTGGGGAACCGGTGAAGCGCTCGCCTACGGCTCCTTGATGACTGAGGGCTTCAATGTTCGTTTAAGCGGCCAGGACTGTGGCCGGGGTACTTTCAGCCACCGCCATTCGGTGTGGGTTGATCAGGAAAACGAAGCGCGATACGTGCCATTGAACGCCATACCGGATACGGAAGCCGAATACGAAGTGCTCGACACTATGCTGTCCGAAATGGCGGTGCTTGGTTTCGAGTATGGCTACAGCATGACGGCGCCGAATACGCTCACTCTTTGGGAAGCGCAATTCGGCGACTTTGCCAACGGTGCGCAGGTCATCATTGACCAATTTATTGCGCCGGGTGAAGCCAAGTGGCTACGGATGAGCGGCCTGGTCATGTTGTTGCCCCACGGATACGAAGGCCAGGGTCCCGAGCACTCTTCCGGGCGCATGGAGCGGTTCCTGCAATTGTGCGGCGATGACAACATGCAGGTGGTCAACTGCACCACCCCCGCCAGTTACTTTCACGTGCTCCGCCGTCAAATGCATCGGAAGTTCCGTAAGCCGCTGGTGATCATGACGCCAAAATCCCTGCTTCGCCACAAACGCGCCGTGTCGTCGCTGGCGGAATTGGGACCGGGCACATCGTTCCACCGGGTGTTGTGGGATGATGCCGCTGTGCGCACCGATTCTGCAATTACCCTCCGGCCCGATAACCGCATCCAGCGTGTGGTGCTGTGCACCGGCAAGATTTACTACGATCTTTATGAAGAGCGTGAACGGCGCGGTACTGATGGCGTCTACCTCATGCGTTTGGAACAATTGTATCCGTTCCCCCTTAAATCATTAGTCGACGAGTTGGGGCGTTTTCCCCAAGCCGAGATTATTTGGTGTCAGGAGGAGCCTAAGAACATGGGAGCTTGGCACTACATCGAAGACCGCTTGGAGACTTTCTTACGGCGATTAAAATTTTCCCACCAGCGGCCGGTTTATGTGGGGCGCCGCGCGGCGGCCTCGCCTGCAACTGGCATTGCCAAGCGCCATGCAGCCGAACAATCGGCCGTCGTGGATATGGCTCTCACTTTGTAACCCAGAATATCAGCCCGCATCGAATGGGCTGTCACCTGAAGAGGTTGTTATGACTACCGAAATTCGCGTTCCTACCCTAGGAGAATCGATTATCGAAGCAACTGTTGGCGCCTGGCTAAAGCAGCCCGGCGAAGAGGTTGCCATGGATGAGCGATTGACCGAGCTCGAAACCGACAAGGTTACCTTGGAAGTGAATGCGCCTGTGGCTGGCGTTCTGCAAGATATTGTTGCCGAAGAAGGCGCGATCGTTGAAGTTGGAGCTTTAATTGCCGTCATCGATGAAATCGCGGTGGCGGCAGCGGGCGCTGGCGTAAAACCTGCGGCCAAGGCCGAAGCGGTGCCAGCCCATGCTGAAATTGCGATGGCGGAAGCAGATGCGACTATTGCTGCTCCGCCCGCGGACGTGCCGCCCATGGCGCCAGCTGTGCGTAAACTGATTGCAGACAACGGCCTCAATCCAGCCGTAATCCCGGCCACCGGCAAAGGCGGACGGCTGGTCAAAGGCGATGTGTTGAAAGTGATTGGCGGCGGTGGCCAACCCGCACCGGTGCCAGTGCCAGCGGCTGCCCCGCCCGCAGCAACCTCCAGCCCGCGCCCCGAGGGCACGCGGGAGGAACGTGTGCGCATGACGCGCTTGCGTAAACTCATTGCGACGCGTCTTAAGGAAGCCCAGAACACGGCCGCCATGCTGACCACTTTTAACGAAGTAGACATGACAAACTTGATGGCTGCGCGCGCCGAATACAAAGCATTGTTTGAGAAGAAACACGGTGTGCGTCTTGGCTTCATGTCGTTCTTTGTCAAAGCCGCGATCACCGCGCTTAAGGATATTCCGGCGGTCAATGCCGAGATTGACGGTGACGAAATTGTCTACAAAAACTACTACCACATGGGCGTGGCGGTGAGCGCGCCGTCTGGCCTTGTCGTGCCGGTGGTGCGTGATGCTGACCAATTGGGTTTTGCTGAGATCGAAAAGACTATTTCCGATTTGGGTATTCGTGCGCGTGATGGCAAACTCGGACTTGAAGATTTACAAGGCGGTACTTTCACCATTTCAAACGGCGGTGTGTTCGGCTCGCTCATGTCGACACCTATTCTCAATCGACCCCAGTCCGGCATCTTGGGCATGCACAAAATTCAGGAGCGTCCAATTGCGGTTAACGGCGAAGTGCAAATTCGGCCGATGATGTATTTGGCGTTGTCCTATGATCACCGGATCATCGATGGCCGCGAAGCGGTGACATTCCTCGTGCGGATCAAGGAATGCATCGAAGATCCGCAACGCTTGCTTCTCGATCTTTAGTTTCAGTAACAGACGGATTTGCGGACCATGACCGACAACAAGTATGACCTGGTGGTGATTGGCGGCGGCCCTGGCGGTTATGTGGCGGCGATCCGCGCGGCCCAGCTTGGGATGCAGGTCGCGTGCGTCGAAAAACGCGGCGCGCTGGGCGGCACCTGCCTCAACGTCGGATGCATTCCGTCGAAGTCGCTCTTGCATTCCTCCGAAGAGTTTGAAAAAGCCGAACATCACCTTGCAGATCTGGGCATTAAAACCGGCGGTGTCAGCCTCGATCTAAAAACCATGCTCGGCGTTAAAGACAAAGTGGTTGGCGAGCTTACGCAAGGCATTGAATATTTATTCAAGAAGAACGGGATCGGCTATATCAAAGGGGCGGGGCGGATCGAAAGTGCCGATACGGTCGCGGTCAACAATGGAAACAAAACAACGCAAACACTGACTGCTAAAAAAATTCTGATTGCGACCGGGTCCGAAGCCGCTCCCTTGCCTGGGCTGGAGATTGACGAAAAGCGTATTGTAACGTCTACCGGTGCGCTCGCGCTAAGCAAGGTACCGAAACACATGGTGGTGATTGGCGCCGGCGTTATCGGGCTTGAACTGGGGTCGGTGTGGCGGCGGCTTGGCGCGGAGGTGACGGTCATTGAATTTCTTGACCGGATCACGCCGGAGATGGATGGCGAGGTCGCGAAGACTTTGCGCCGCATTCTCAAAAAGCAGGGCTTTGACTTCAAACTATCAACCAAAGTGACTGGCGGTTCGACCACTAAAAGCGGCGTGACGCTCACTATTGAGTCGCTCAAAAAGGGCAAAACCGAAGAGATCAAAGCCGACGTCGTTCTGGTTTCGGTGGGCCGTAAGCCCCACACCGAAGGTTTGGGGTTGGAGCTCGTCGGGGTGGATTTGGACAACCTTGGCCGAATTGTAACCGACGATCATTTCCGCACCAGCATCCCCAGCATTTACGCCATTGGCGATGTCATCGCAGGACCCATGCTGGCCCACAAAGCCGAGGACGAAGGGATGGTGTGTGCGGAAATGATGGCGGGGCAATCCGGTCACATTAATTACGATGCCATTCCCGGTGTCATATACACCAGCCCCGAAGTCGCCGCTGTGGGCGCGACCGAAGAACAACTAAAAGAAGATGGCGTCGACTATACGGTCGGCAAATTTCCGTTCGCCGCCAACGCGCGGGCAAAAATTGTGAGCGGTGGCGAAGGGTTCGTGAAAATCCTTGCCGATACTGCAAGCGACCGGGTGCTCGGCGTTCATATTGTGGGGTCGGATGCGGGCAACATGATCGGCGAAGCTGTTTTGGCCATGGAATACGGCGCCAGCGCCGAAGATATCGCTCGCACTTGCCACGCGCACCCAACCGAAATGGAAGCGCTCAAAGAAGCCGCCCTCGACGTGGCCGAGCGCGCCATTCACATTTAGAGATCGAGTTTCTAAGAGTTTGCGCGCGCAAATATCTACGCCTTGGCGCGAGGATGCGCGGCGTCGTAGACGTCGAGCAGACGGCTTTCATCCACCTCAGTGTACACTTGCGTTGATGACAGACTGGCGTGACCCAACAGTTCTTGAATGGTCCGCAGATCACCCCCGGCGCTGAGCAAGTGGGTTGCAAAACTGTGGCGCAGGGCATGGGGCGTGGCGGACGCGGGCAAGCCCAAGGCAGTGCGCAACTTTTGCATGGCCAGTTGAACGGCGCGGGGGTTGAGCCGCCCGCCGCGCTTGCCCACAAACAAAGGGCCCTGGGGCTCGAGATCCATCGGGCAAGACTCCACATAGGCATTAATAGCGTGCACAACAGCCGGCAGTACAGGAACCAAGCGCTGCTTGTTGCCTTTGCCGGTGACGACCAGGCTGTCGCGGCTGCTGGCAAAATCGGACTGGTTGAGGCTTAAGGCCTCAGAAATTCGCAATCCGCAGCCGTAGAGTAGAGTGAGTACCGCCGCATCGCGCAAGCCGACCCACTCTTCTTTGGGTAAATGTCGGGCTTGGTCCAGGGCTGCTTGGGCACTCGTGACGCTCAGAGGTTTGGGAATGCTGTGGGGTATTTTGGGGGCGCGTAGACCGGCCAATGCCCCGTTCTCCAAAATTTTGGATCTTTCGAGATGGCGGAAATAGGACCGCAAGGCTGACAACACGCGTGCGAGTGAACGGCCGGAAACACCATCGGCGCGGCGCTGTGCAAGAAAACTTCTAAAGTCAGCCGTCCGCAAATTTTCAAGCGCGTTGTGGCCGGCGGGACCGCCCAAGTGTTCGGCCAGAAATGCGAAAAAAACCAACAGGTCACGGCCATAGGCGACGACAGTGTGGTGGGATAACCGTCTTTCACTCGCCAAATACCGTTCCCATGCGGACAGGCTGTTGCGGGCTTCCGTTGCGGCGACGACGCGCTCACCCAATGCCGCCAGGGCGCGATCGCCCAGCGTGCGGGGGGGCGGTTTACGGGGCGCAGTTAGGGCGCCTTCCATCGGGCAATGCACATTTCAAGGGTGCGGGCGAGAAAACCCATCAATTCGGTGCCTTGACCGGGATGAAATTTCTCAACTTCGCGGGCTCCGAGCGCCAAGACGCCCGGCGCGTCTTCGCCAAACGACAAACGAATAAGGGCGTCTGACCGCACCAGCGACGCTGCGGGTCCAAATATTTCATCCAACTGTTCGGCTTTCGAGCGCAACAGGATATCGCGCCCAGGCCCCATTAGCCAGTCAACGGTGCCGCTTGCGATTGATCTTACCGTGGTGTCAGACGGAGGCAAAGAGCACGTCGCTCCTTCTTCCAAGCACAAAGTGACCACGTCCATGTTCAGTATATCGGCAAAATCGTGAGACACGGTATGATATAATGTGGCTAGCCCCTCGGACTTGAGCATCGCCAGAACTGCCGTATGAACCTGCGCCTGGGTTGCCATGTTGCTGCGCGACGTGGCGATGAGTTCGCTCCAATTGCCACTGAGTTTCCGTACTTCTTTTTGCAGCTGCTCAAGCATGAACAATTGCAAATCCAACACGTTCTCACCACTGCGGTGGGAGGGAGGTGTAAGCACGGCCATTAACTCAGGATGATCGAGCAGAAAATCCGGATGAGTTTTCAGATATTTGACTACATCTGACCCATCCGGTGCTTCATCGGCCCCCGATTTAGGGGAGTTTTGGCTGTTATCCACTTGGGATGTCATCTGGTCGCCCCCCCGGTTGGCGATGGCTGTCAGCTCAGGATGACCTGGCCGGTTTTCTCCCAGTCCTGCAAAAAAGCCGCCAGTCCTTTGTCGGTCAGCGGATGCTGCGCCAACTTGCGCAATACGTCCGGGGGCATGGTGGCAACGTCCGCGCCGATCAACGCCGCCTCGACCACGTGCATGGTATGGCGTATGGAAGCTA
This sequence comes from Alphaproteobacteria bacterium, assembly GCA_029941135.1. Lineage (GTDB taxonomy): Bacteria > Pseudomonadota > Alphaproteobacteria > JAPYRI01 > JAPYRI01 > JAPYRI01. The sequence continues at coordinate 12,214 of JAPYRI010000015.1, forward strand.
CTAAAATCTCGGTGCTGAAATCATAATTGTCATAGACTTCCCGGATCTCTTCGATCAATTGCATGCCTGATTGACCGATGTCATCGAGCCGTCCGACAAACGGCGAAATAAAAGCCGCGCCTGCCTTCGCGGCCAGGAGCGCCTGTGCGGTCGAAAAACACAGGGTTACGTTGACCATGATGCCGTCATCCGCAAGCGTACGGCACGCCCGCAAGCCGTCCATGGTAAGCGGAACCTTGACGGCAATGTTTTTTGCCCGTGCCGCAAGCTTCAGACCTTCCGAAATCATGCCGTCCGCGTCGGTTGCCGTGACTTCGGCACTGACCGGACCGCTGACAATGGCGCAAATCTCGTCCAGTACCTCTATAAAATCGCGACCGCTTTTTGCAATGAGCGACGGATTGGTGGTCACACCGTCCACCAGCCCGGTTTTTGACAAGTCTCGGATGTCATCGATTTCAGCTGTATCGATGAAAAATTTCATGCACTTAACTCCTTTGGAATAGTAAACCCTTGATGTCGTGGAGAGTTAACGAGTGGCTTGAGAACGACTTCCAAAAGCGCGACTTGTCCGTGTCCCCGATGGCTGGCACAGTGTATCTGATGCGCAATCCTGGTACCAGTTCAACGGCCCTCGCATGACCATTTCCGATATGTTTGAAGACGGCCGCGGTGAACGGGTCTCAGTCCTGCTGCCGTTGCGCCTGGCGCGCGGGTTTGACTATCGGGTGCCGGATCGTGTCATGGTAAAGCCGGGTGATTATGTGACCGTGCCGTTAAGTGGCCGCATGGTTACCGGTGTGGTTTGGGACACACTGTCCAGCTCTGAAGAATTTGACAGTTCCAAATTGAAATCAATCGCCGAACGGATTGACTTGCCGGCCATGCCGCCTGTTCATCGCAAGTTTCTTGAATGGGTATCTGCATATACATTGAGCCCTTTGGGTATGGTGTTGCGTATGTCGGTTGGGCGCGGCATGGCAAACGGGCCGCCCAAGCCCAAAGTCGGCTACGTTCTCGGAGGAGCGCCGCCGGAGCGGGTAACACGAGCGCGTGAACGGGTGCTGAGCACGGTCGCCGATGGCCGGCCACGGATACCGCTAGATCTGGCGCGAGAAGCGGCTGTGGGTCCATCCGTGGTCAAGGGATTGATCGACGCGGGCACGCTCATTCCAGTGGAGCTGCCGGCCTATTTAGGGACACTCGGGCCTGATTGGTCCCGACCGAGCCTTGAATTGAATGAAGGCCAAACCGCCGCTGCCGCCGAACTGCGCCACAAAGCCGGCGCTGGTAGGTACTCGGTTTCAGTTCTGGAAGGGGTGACCGGCTCCGGCAAAACCGAGGTTTATTTTGAAGCCATTGCGCGGGCGCTGGAACTGGGGCACCAAGTTTTGGTCCTGCTGCCCGAAATAGGACTGACGGCGCAATGGCTCGAACGATTTAAGGCGCGTTTCGGGGCCGCGCCCGAACTTTGGCATTCCGATCTGACGCCCAGCCAGCGGAAACGGGCCTGGCGTGCGGTGGCCGATGGCGTTGCACGTGTGGTCGTCGGCGCGCGCTCGGCGCTTTTTTTGCCGTACGCCGACTTGGGCTTGATCGTCGTCGATGAAGAACATGACCCGTCATTTAAGCAGGACGAAGGCGTCATTTATCAGGCCCGCGACATGGCCGTTGTGCGCGCGTCGTTGGGGGAAATACCCATAATTCTCGTATCGGCGACCCCGGCATTGGAAACCGTCGTCAATGTAAGAGCCGGACGATATCACCGTGTGCACCTACCTAACCGCTTCGGTGGTGCCAAACTGCCTGATATCACCGCTGTTGATATGCGCGCACACCCGCCCGAGCGTGGATCCTGGCTGTCGCCCCCTCTTCTGACAACGATCGAAAGTAATATCGCTGATGGCGAGCAGATCATGCTGTTCCTCAATCGCCGAGGCTATGCGCCACTCAGTTTATGTCGAACCTGCGGGCATCGCTTGCAGTGTCCCGATTGTTCGGCATGGCTGGTCGAGCATCGACGGCGGGGCCGCAGTCAGTGCCACCACTGTGGATACACCCTGCCCCTGCCGTCCAAGTGTCCTGAGTGTGGCGGTGCGGACAGCATGGTTGCCTGCGGGCCTGGGGTCGAGCGGCTGGCGGAAGAAGTCGATTCCCGGTTTCCGGACCTTCGGGTGGAGATTATGTCTAGCGACAATATGACCAGCCCACGTGCCGTGGCCGACCTCATTGGCAGGGTAGAGCGCCACGAGGTTGATTTGCTGATTGGTACTCAGATTGTCGCCAAGGGTCATCATTTTCCCCTCCTCACCCTGGTCGGAGTGATTGACGCTGATCTTGGTCTCACTGGCGGCGATTTGCGCGCGGCTGAACGTACCTATCAGTTGCTGTTTCAAGTCGCCGGGCGCGCTGGCCGGGCCGACCGTCCGGGCCGGGTCGTGCTTCAGACTTACGTTCCCGAACACCCGGTGATGACCGCCCTCACGTCGAGCGATCCTGAAGGATTCGTCGCCCGCGAAATAGAAGCCCGGCGCGGGGCCGGGATGCCGCCCTTTGGTCGTTTGGCGGCGATTATTGTATCCGGCCATGACCCGTCAAAAACGCACAAAACCGCCCAAGCATTGGCCCGATCCGCTCCACAAGCTGCAGAACTACAAGTATTCGGCCCGGCCCCGGCCCCGCTTCCCCTGCTGCGCGGCCGTCATCGATGGCGTTTGTTACTGAAAGCAAGCCGGTCAATCGACGTGTCGGAAACCGTGCGTCGATGGCTGGATACGGTCACGCCACCGCCCAAGGTTCAAGTGCGCGCTGATATCGACCCTTATTCGTTTCTCTGAGCCCTAAATTGGTGCCCAATGGGGAGGCGGCCCGTCCTGAAAGCATTGTGGTACCGGTAAATATCAAGGGCCTGGGTTGTCAGTTCCTAGGGACTGTGCTAGGTATCGCCTGCCGTCAACGGGGGCTCCTGTTTGAGTTCGCAAGTGCGTAAATAAACTGTTTAATTTCAACACGTTAAATAATAATCAGAGTCGCGGGCCAAGGCCCGGCCTTGGGTAGAGGCAATTCCACAGTGTCAGACGAAATTTCATTCGTAGCCGGTGTATCCGGTCGGTACGCAACGGCTTTGTTCGGACTTGCTACGGACAAGGACGCGGTGGATGTCGTGGCCGATGACTTGACGCCTTTGAACCAGGCTATTTCCGACAATGCAGACCTGCGAAGTTTGATCCGAAATCCCTTGCTGGGGCGGGAAGATCAGACCAAGGGAATTGTAGCGATCGCCGAAAAGGCCGGATTAAATGACCTGACGCGTAATTTTCTGGGACTGGTGGCGCGTAATCGGCGGTTGTTCTTTTTACCCCAGATGATCAAGGATTTCGCAAAGTTGGTGTCGGTTGCGCGCGGTGAAATGACGGCCGAGGTTGCCTCGGCGGCACCGCTCTCAGACACTCAGCTGAAGACAGTGCAGAGTGCTTTGGCCGACGTTGAAGGTCAGGACGTAAAACTAACGTCGGTCGTAGACGAAAGTCTATTGGGCGGGTTGGTGATAAAAGTTGGTTCGCGCATGATCGATAATTCATTGCGTACCAAAATTCAGAATTTGAAAGTTGTTATGAAAGAGGTCGGGTGATGGACATCCAGGCCGCGGAAATATCCGCGATCCTCAAGGAACAGATTGCTAATTTCGGCACCGAAGCTCAGGTGTCTGAAGTTGGTCAAGTACTATCAGTCGGAGACGGCATCGCGCGAGTTTACGGGTTGGACAACGTCCAGGCCGGCGAGATGGTTGAGTTTCCAGACGGCACCAAAGGTATGGCGCTGAACCTCGAATCGGACAACGTGGGCGTCGTTATATTTGGCGATGACCGCAATATTCGCGAAGGGGACACGGTCAAGCGGACAAACGCCATCGTCGATGTGCCGGTCGGCAAAGGGTTGCTCGGCCGGGTCGTTGACCCACTGGGCAATCCGATTGACGGCAAGGGCCCGATTGTCGCTGAAGAACGGCGTCTGGTGGAAGTGAAAGCGCCAGGGATTATCCCGCGTAAATCAGTACATGAGCCGGTCCAAACCGGCCTCAAGGCGATCGACAGTCTGATACCGATTGGACGCGGTCAGCGTGAGCTGATTATTGGCGATCGCCAAACCGGCAAGACCGCCATTGCCATTGATACCATCATCAATCAGAAGCAGGTCAACCAGGGCGACGACGAATCTAAAAAGTTATACTGCGTCTACGTGGCCATTGGCCAGAAACGATCCACGGTCGCGCAATTGGTGAAAACTTTGGAAGAGGCCGGCGCGATGGAATACACCATCGTCGTTGCTTCGACCGCGTCCGAACCTGCACCGCTGCAGTTTCTCGCGCCTTACGGCGGGGCCTCCATGGGCGAGTATTTCCGCGACAACGGCATGCATGCCTTGATCATTTATGATGATTTAAGCAAACAGGCGGTGGCCTACCGGCAGATGTCACTATTGCTGCGGCGCCCACCTGGCCGCGAAGCCTTCCCGGGCGACGTTTTCTATCTTCATTCACGGTTATTGGAACGCGCGGCCAAGTTGAACGAAGACAATGGCTCAGGGTCAATGACCGCGTTACCGATCATCGAAACCCAAGCGGGTGACGTTTCAGCCTATATTCCGACGAATGTGATATCGATTACTGATGGTCAGATTTTCCTTGAAACCGAACTGTTCTATCAGGGCATTCGACCCGCGGTGAACGTCGGCCTGTCCGTGAGCCGGGTTGGCTCGGCGGCGCAAATCAAGGCGATGAAGCAGGTTGCTGGCTCGATCAAGCTTGAACTTGCTCAGTATCGGGAAATGGCGGCCTTTGCGCAGTTTGGCTCGGACCTCGATCCAGCCACTCAACAATTGCTAAATCGGGGTGCGCGCCTGACCGAACTGCTCAAGCAGGCGCAATACTCGCCGATGGCGGTTGAAGATCAGGTGGTGGTGATATTTGCTGGCGTACGCGGCTACCTGGATGGCATTGCGGTCGGTGAAATCGGGCGTTTTGAGTCAACTTTGTTAAGCAAACTGAAAGGCAATCACAGTGATTTGCTGGATGGCATCCGCGACGAGAAAACATTGTCCGAGGAAGCCGACAAACGGTTGACCGGCATTCTCGATAACCTTGCCAAAACTTTTGCTTAACGCCTAAGCGGGAAACGCTGGCAGATGCCTAATCTCAAGGATCTCAAAAATCGGATTAGAAGCGTTAAATCGACGCAGAAAATCACCAAGGCCATGCAGATGGTTGCCGCCTCAAAACTACGGCGCGCGCAAGAGTCCGCCGAGGCCGCCCGCCCTTACGCCGAGCGTATCGAGCGTGTACTGGGCTCCTTGGCATCCAGCATGGTGGGAAACGAATTTGCCCCTCTCCTGTTGGCCGGCACCGGCAAAGATGACGTCCACCTTTTGGTCATTTGCACCTCTGATCGCGGGCTTTGTGGCGGCTTTAACAGCTCAATCGTCCGTGCGGCAAAGAGCCATATCCAAGAACTTCAAGCGCAAGGCAAAACCGTCAAGATCTTGTGCGTCGGCGGAAAAGGTTTCGATCAGCTGAAGCGCGTATATGAAGGTTTGATTGTCGATACGATCATCATGCGTGCAGTCCGCAATATTTCGTTCACGGATGCAAAAGCCATTTCCGACCGGATATTACATATGTTTGACGACAATGAATTTGACGTCTGCACCTTGTTCTACAATCACTTTAAGTCGGTCATGACCCAGATTTTGACGGCGCAACAGTTGATTCCGGCGCTCATTCCTGACCCCGAAGAAAGCACAACAGGCGACCCCCAAAGCGGGACAGCCGGGGGAGCAATCTACGAATACGAACCGGAAGAAAGCGAGATATTGGAAACCCTTTTGCCGCGCAATGTTTCGGTCCAAATATTACGGGCATTGCTTGAAAACGCGGCCAGCGAACAAGGTGCGCGCATGACCGCCATGGACAGCGCAACCCGAAACGCCGGCGATATGATTGATAAACTGACGCTCAACTATAATCGGACGCGTCAGGCCGTCATTACCAAAGAATTGATCGAGATTATTTCAGGCGCCGAGGCCATATAGCCGCCGAGCACTGCGTACGCCGGACGAAATCGTCCAACGGGAGACAGTTATGAGCGACAACGAACAGACAGGCCGCATTACCCAGGTCATCGGCGCCGTGGTTGATGTCCAATTCGAGGGGCAATTGCCGGCCATTATGAACGCGCTGGAATGCGACAACCAGGGCAAGCGTTTGGTCCTTGAAGTGGCTCTCCACTTGGGTGAATCGACGGTGCGAACGATTGCCATGGACACTACCGACGGTCTGGTTAGGGGGACGCGCGTTGGCGATACCGGTGCGCCAATCACTGTTCCGGTGGGTCCCGAAACCTTGGGCCGGATTATCAACGTGATCGGCGAGCCAGTCGATGAACGCGGTCCGATAAATGCCAAAGCAACCGCCCCCATTCACGCACCTGCCCCGCCATTTGTTGATCAGTCAACCGAGCAGGAAATCTTGATCACCGGCATTAAGGTGGTGGACTTGCTGGCGCCGTACGCCAAAGGCGGCAAGATTGGATTGTTCGGCGGTGCGGGTGTGGGCAAGACCGTGCTGATCATGGAGCTGATCAACAACATCGCCAAAGCCCACGGTGGGTATTCGGTGTTTGCCGGTGTCGGCGAGCGGACCCGGGAAGGCAATGATCTTTATCACGAGATGATCGAATCCGGGGTTATCAACCTCGAAGACAACAGCTCGAAGGCGGCGCTGGTCTATGGTCAAATGAACGAGCCGCCCGGTGCTCGCGCGCGGGTGGGTCTGACCGGACTTACCCTAGCCGAATATTTCCGTGACCAGGAAGGTCAGGACGTGTTGTTGTTCGTCGACAACATTTTCCGCTTTACCCAGGCCGGTTCCGAAGTGTCGGCTTTGCTCGGGCGTATCCCCAGCGCGGTTGGTTATCAGCCGACCCTGGCAACTGACATGGGTAACCTGCAGGAACGTATCACCTCCACCAACAAAGGCTCGATCACCAGCGTGCAAGCGATTTACGTGCCCGCCGATGATTTGACCGATCCGGCCCCGGCAACGTCGTTCGCCCACTTGGATGCGACCACCGTTCTGTCCCGGCAAATCGCCGAACTGGGCATTTATCCGGCGGTCGATCCACTTGATTCAACGTCACGCATGCTTGATCCTAGGATCCTCGGCGATGAACACTACAAAATTGCCCGCGAAGTACAGCGCATCCTGCAAACCTACAAATCGCTTCAAGACATCATTGCCATTTTGGGCATGGACGAGTTGTCGGAAGAAGACAAACTCACCGTTATGCGCGCCCGCAAGATTCAGCGTTTCCTTAGCCAACCTTTCTTTGTGGCCGAAGTATTCACCGGTACGCCCGGAGTTTTGGTGTCTCTCGAAGACACAATTAAGGGCTTTAAAGGTATTTGCCAGGGCGATTACGACGACTTGCCGGAAGCCGCTTTCTATCTGGTTGGCACCATTGAAGATGCGGTCGAGAAAGCCAAGAAAATGGCTGCGGAAGCGGCTTAATCGGGGACAAGGAGCAGAAGAGCCATGGCCGATAAGGTCTCATTTGAAATGGTGTCGCCCGACCGGCTGCTGAAGACGGCTGACGTGGATATGGTGATTGTGCCGGGCATGGAAGGCGACTTTGGCGTCCTGCCAGGCCATGCACCCTTGATCTCGACCATGCGGCCCGGTGTGGTCGAAATTCATGACGAAGGCAACGATGTCGAGCAAATATTTGTGCGTGGCGGATTTGCCGAAGTGACCACTGAAGGTGTGACCATCCTCGCCGAGGAAGCGATTGCCATGGCCGACTTGGGCCGCGGCCAATTAGAGCAGGAAGTTAGCTATGCACGCGAAGATATTGACGATGCGAAGACCGATGAAGCGCGCGACCGCGCGCAACATAAATTCGACCAACTGATTCAACTTTTGGACGCTCTGGACTAATCTGTGTCGCTGGAATGCGTCAGCCGTATTTGACCGGGACCGTCAAATCCTTAAATCCGATGGCTACTTGCCGATAAATGGGTTGTTTGAAAGCGACAATTTCGTCGGCCAATTGAGGCGCCGGGAGCCATTTCCAAACCCGGAATTCTGGATGCTCAGTTTGAATATTGATGGCATTGTCGTCGCCCTCGAAGCGCATGGCGAACCATTTTTGAGTTTGCCCCCGATACTTTCCATTCCACGCCTTAGTGCGTACCGGTTCAGGCAAGTCATAGCTTAGCCAATCATCCCGCTCCGCGATAATGTCAGCGTTGTCGATGCCGGTTTCCTCAACAAGTTCTCGCATGGCGGCCTGACGAGGCGTTTCGCCCGGGTCAATACCCCCCTGGGGCATTTGCCATGCGATTTCCTTCATATCCAACCGTTGCCCGACAAAGACCAATCCATCACGGTTGAGCAGCATGATGCCTACGCACGGCCGATAGGGTAAACTCACAGTGTCAATCATGGGCGTCAGATGTTGAATGCGATGAAGATGGTGAAGGAGCGGCAGCGTCATTTGAGGGCCTGAATTCAGCTACAGATGCGGACATCGTGCCGCGGGCCGCCAAATTAGAGATGGGAGCTAATGTCAGCCCTCGTCGTTCCAGGGTTTCAGCCCAAGCGGCAATGCGTTCAATTGACACGGGGTAAGGAAAAGCAACACCGATTGCCGAGCCTCTGGCCCGGGCCATTCGTTCCAGTTCAGCCAGACGTGCGTCGATCGCCGCGCGCGACGCCTTGGTATCGATAAAGCGATTGTTGGCCGCCTGAACCAGACCGACTTCGTCGGCAACCTGACCGGCGACGCTATGGGATGACGTGCCCGTATCCAGGAACATGAGGCCGCGATTCTGAAGGCTCTGGAGAACCGGGCGCAATGCTTCGGCCGACGCCGTAAAACGCGACCCCATATAGTTCGTCACGCCCACGTAGCCTACAACGCGACCCAATAACCATTCTGTTTGCTCCAAATTTGCGTTTGCATCCATGCTCGTGAGCAGCGTATGGGGGCCAGGGTCGTCGTCGGGATAGTCCATCGGTTCCATCGGCAATTCCAGCATGACCTCGTGGCCGGCGGCGCGCGACTGGTCAATCCAGTCTTGCAGTTTTTGCGCATAGGGATTGAAGCTGAGGGTGACCGCGCCAGGTAATTGCTGAATAGCCGTCAATGTCGCCGATTGGCTCATGCCCAACCCCCCCAGCAAAATACTAATGCGCGGGCGTTGAAAAGGGTCTGAAAACGGCCGCGCATAAACCCGCCACGCTTCACGGCCATCAGGTGCGATTACGGGCAACAGACCACTTTTAGTTTCTATGATCAAGGCGGGGTCTGGTGCGCGTGGAAGGGCAATCTCATCGCCCAAGATGGCGGGTCGAAAAACAGGCGCTCCGGATTGATGGTCCGGTGCGCGGTTGTATGCGGATGGGACCGCGCCGCTTGAATGAGCAGAAACTACTCCAGGCGAGGCCCGTTCGCTTATCCCCGGTTCCGTGTGGGCAGATAGATTTTCCGGCCCTACATGCACGGATGGATCCGGAAACACAATATCCATCCACACGACAGGTGCAGGGATAGGATTCGGGTCGTCTGCCGTGACGGCAAGCAATCCAATCCCGCCGCCCATCAGTATGACAAACGATAGCGATGCGATGACGAGGGGTGGAAGCTCCGCCGGTCGGATCGCAGCCGATGGGATATATTGGAGAAGTCTTCCCACGCCCCGCCGCGATCTTGTGGCGAGACTGCCCTGGCTGGAGAATAAGGCCCCTATGCCTTCATGTTTCAGGGTGTCGATTAAACCGATTATCCGAAGCTGGGCCGTGGTCAGAAAGTTGGTCATAATAATTTTTGTTTGTCCGAATCGATAAACCGTTCACCGCCCGCCATGGCGCAATATTCTCATTTCCCGGAGAACCCCGGACCACACGGTTAGTTGACTTTTACCTCCTGCATCAATGCAACGCCGTGCAAAAGATCGATCGCGTAGGAAAGCTGATAATCATTTTCGGCTTCAGAAGATTTGGTCGACGCGTCATGGCTGTCGCCTTCACTTTTTTTGTCTTTGTCATTCTTGTCATTTTTACGAATGAGATCATTTATTATTTTATCTTGCGGGTCCTCTTTTTCCTTTTCCAAATGTCCGCGCAAGGAAGCTTCCGACCGCCGCTTTCTACTTTTTTCGGTTTTTTCGACTTTCTTCTGTTCGACAACAATATCCGGATCAATCCCTTTGGCCTGGATTGATACTCCCGATGGGGTGTAGTAGCGGGCCGTGGTGAGGCGAATGGCGCCTTCGCCACCCAAGGGGATTAGTGTCTGTACGGAACCCTTGCCAAATGACCGTGTCCCCAATATGAGAGCACGCCGGTGATCCTGAAGCGCGCCGGCGACGATCTCCGATGCCGACGCCGAACCCCCATTGATCAACACAACCAGTGGTCTGCCTTTGGTCAGGTCGCCCGCTCGAGCGCTGAAGCGTTGTACATCGTCGGCCCGCCGACCCCGCGTCGACACGATTTCACCGTGCTTTAAAAACGCATCAGATACCGCGATGGCCTGATCCAATAGCCCGCCCGGATTATTTCTGAGATCCAGAACATAGCCTCTGACATCATCACCCAAATCTTCATTGATCGCGGCGACAGCTTTTTTGACGCCGCTGTCAGTGTGTTTATTAAACGAACTAATGCGAATGTATCCCACGTTCGCTTCAATGCGGTAGCGCACCGATTTTATCTTGATGAGGTCCCGGGTCAGGGTGACATCAAGAGGTTGATCCTCGCCAAGTCGGGCAATGGTGATAGTGAGATCGGAGTTGATCGGGCCGCGCATGCGCTCGACCGCTTCGCTAAGCGTCAGTCCCAAAATGCCTTCGCCGTCCAAATGTGTTATCAAATCGCCGGGTTGCAGGCCAGCACGTGAAGCTGGCGTGTCATCAATTGGGGAGATGACTTTGACGAAACCGTTTTCCATAGTGACTTCTATTCCCAGTCCACCGAACTCACCTTCGGTCTGTACTTGCGTTTCCCGGTAGTCTTTTGGGTTCATGTAACTGGAATGGGGGTCTAGCGAAGATAATAACCCATTGATCGCCGCTTCTATGGCTTCAGCATCATCAACATCTTCAACATAGTCGGCGCGGACTCGCTCGAACACATCTCCAAACAAGTTCAACTGGCGATAAGTTTCGGAGCTTGCGGCATTGCCGGCGCCAGCCGATACCAAAAGTATTATCCCGGCGATCCAGCCTGTAAGGGCCACTTTCAGCAACATTATCCTGCAACCTTTCTATTATTCGCGGTCAGCCATGGTAGCGGATTAATTGGTTCTCCATGGCGGCGGAGTTCAACATACAAATTAGGCTTTTTGATGGAGCTTTTGGTGGTGTCTTCGGGCCTCATATGGCCGATGGGGTCGCCGGCTAAGACCCATTGACCAACTATTCCGTCAATCCGAGACATCCCGGCAAGCAGGGTATGATATCCTTCGCCGTGGGCGATGATCAAGAGTTGGCCGTAATCGCGAAACGGACCGGCATACACAATTTGACCATCATAAGGGGCCGTTACCTGGGCTCCATCCAGGGTTTCAATGGTGATGCCGCGCAGCGGACTGCCGGTTTTATCAGGCTGGCCAAATCCACTGGCGATTCGCCCGCGCACAGGCAGTGGCAATGTTCCGCGCGCTGTAGTTATCGGTCGTCCGCCCCTGAGTGACCGATTGAGGTGGTCCAGACGCTCTTGAGTTTCATTGTTTTTGGATTTCTTGAAGCGTCTTTTTTGTGCCGCGTTCAGTCTCCCGATCAAGTCACGCACGGATTTTGCCTTAGACGCCAATTGTTTGGCATGTTTTGCCTGATCAAGCGCTTGCTGTGACATTCGGTGTTGTTGCTGCCGCTTTTTGGCGACCAATTTATCCAGCTTTCGGCGATCGATCCTCAATTGAGCGATCCCCTCCGCAAGTTTTTCTCTTTCGTGCAAAATCTCTCGGCGGAGAGTATTCAGTGCTTTGATCTCTTCACCCAATTCGATGGCTTCGACGCGTAAATCAGGAACCACAGCGCCTAGCAGTGACGCACTGCGAACAGCGCTTAAAGCAGTTTCCGGGCGGGTTAGAAATGCCGATCTCGGTTGTCGCGACAACCGCTGCAATGCGGCTAGGGATTTTGAAAGCTCGCTTGCGCGGCGATCAAGTTGTTCCCGCTTTTTCTGTTCGACTTCTTCCAGTCCATCCAATTGCTGCTCGGATTGGAGGACATAGGTTTCTTTGGCTTGTATCCGTGCCGCCGCCCTTACCAAGTCTTCTTGAAGATCGTCTGTTTCCCCTTTCAGCCGATAAGCGGCCGCACTCAACTTTTTCTGTCGCGCGGTGGAGTCATCGATTTGATTCTCGAGCTTATGAAGTCGTGCTTGCTCCTGACCAACGCTGGTCAAGTCCGACCTCGTGGGTGCACCGGCAAATGTGACGGTAGCGGCTAAGGAAAGGGCAATTAAGCACTCTCGCCGATTCACTTCACAAACTCCCTCAAGTCGACATCAAGCCGGTTTTTGCGGTTGAACTCGAAGGTGCCGGAGATGCGACATTGGAAACGGCTATGGTCAAGTTTTGTCCCGTCATTTCTACAGGCTGAGGCAGTCCCATAAATCGTAGCAGTGTTGGCGCAACGTCGGCCAAACGACCATCTTCAATACTTAGGGTTGGTGAACTTTCGGGCGCAACCGCTAAAATCAACGGGACGACATTGGTTGTATGGGCGGTGAAAGATTGATTGGTCTCGATATCTTTCATTTTTTCAATATTGCCATGATCGGCGGTGATCACAAGCACACCATTTGCCATCTCGACGGCCTCGCAGAGCCGGGCCAGACATGTATCGATGGTTTCGACTGCGCTGATCGCGGCGGTAAAATCACCCGTATGACCGACCATATCGGGGTTGGCATAATTGACAACGATGAAGTCAAAACTGGCATTATTTATCGCCTCGACCAGACGATCGGTCACCTCGATCGCCGCCATTTCCGGTTTCAAGTCGTATGTTGCGACCTTGGGCGAAGGGACCAGGATGCGTTCTTCGTCGGCAAACACAGCTTCACTGCCGCCGTTGAAAAAAAATGTTACGTGGGCGTATTTCTCGGTTTCGGCGATCCGCAATTGCGTGAGGCCCGCCTTGGCGACAATTTCGCCGAGGCTATTGACCACTTGTTGGGGCGGGAATAACGCGCTCATTAAAGTCGCAAGTGTTGCCGAATATTCGACCATCCCAGCCGCGCAAGATAGTTTCGCGGGTGTTTGTCGATTAAAGCCGTCGAAATCCGGGTCCACAAAAGCGGCCATTATTTCGCGCGCCCGATCTGCTCTGAAATTGGCCATCAGAACACCGTCGCCATCTGCCATGCCGCCATAGCCGGTGATGACTACAGGCGCGATAAACTCATCTGAGATGTTGTTCTGATAAGCATCATTGATGGCGTCACTCGCCGACAATGCATGACTGTCCAAACCACCGGCGATGGCTTTGTAAGCTTGTTCAATCCGATCCCAGCGCTGGTCACGATCCATGGCATAGTAGCGGCCGCAAACGGTCGAGATCGAAGCACAATTGATGGCATCTAATTCGCTTTCAAGTTCAGAAATATACTCCAAAGCGCTTTTGGGGGGTGTGTCACGGCCGTCTAAAAAAGCGTGTAAATGAACCTGAATGCCTGCGGCCGCAACCTCGCGCGCCAATGCCACAATATGATTTTGGTGAGAGTGGACACCACCAGGCGACACCAATCCCATTAAATGACAAGCCCCGCCCCTTAGCTTCAAGGTTGCGATCAATTGTTGAAGCGCGGCTGTGCGGCCGAGGTCTCCTGTGTGAACAGCTTCGTCAATTCGTGGCAAGTTTTGCTTGACGACCCGGCCGCCGCCTAAATTCATATGACCGACCTCGGAATTACCCATTTGGCCTTCTGGCAGACCTACCGCCGTGCCCGATGTTTGCAATAAAGCACAGGCGCGGTCCTCCGTCAGCCGGTCGTAAGTAGGGGTCTTGCCGGCTGTTATGGCATCATCCGGCATACCTGTAGGGCGGCCCCAGCCATCCAGAATACAAAGAACGACGGGGCGGGGCCGGGCAAATAATTGCGCGTTTGTAGAGCTCATAAATCAGTCTCAGGCCTCTATCGGGCTGATTTGGGTCGTTCTTTGGGCGTTTCACATCGAAAACGACCAATTGCGGTGCAACATACACCAATTTGGTACTCAAGTGGTTACCACAAACTGTAGAACATCCCTGCTTTCAGCCGTCCATGTGCCGGCAATTTCCCGGTGCAGTGGGCGTTTGGACGCAAATGCGATCCTGCCGATCCTGTGACGGGTGTTCAGATCATTGCTGTGGCGGATCAAATCGCAAGATTCAAAGAATTATTCCGGTTATACAATAAGCCCATAAACGCGCCGTTATTTGAACAAAGTGAGGACTGTACTCCCCATATAGTTGTAATAAATCAAATAAAAACTCTTAAAAGTAAAGTCGACAAATCCGGGTCGTCCCCTTATCCAGGGCTACTTAAAAATATTTTTATCATAGTCATGGCCCGGCAATGTTCGTGAATTAATCTCGTGTATTCGCCGCTGCGTCGTGATGGCGGAAGGCGATTGGATCAACGAAGACAATTTGGGTGTTCCCTGGAGTGAAGGTCGTAAGACCGGGCCATCGCCGCTGATAATCGAACGACGGCCAATACGAGCGCTGGGAATAGTCAAAACGTGCCGTCGCCTGATTTTGCTGATCGCAATAACTTGCCATCGTTTGATGAGGCCCGCCGCAAAATGGAAGAGAACCTGCTTCAGGACGCACTCAGCTTTCATAACAGGAACATCAAAAAGACTGCCGAACACTTAGGCGTTTCACGCGTAACCCTGTACCGCCTTATGGAAAAGTACTGCATCACTTCTGGCGACGAAGTTCGTCACTAGGGCAAAGGTGCGCCACGCGTTTTTTAGAGCGGGTATCTGGTTTTACGGGGCGGAGGTGAATTGCGTGAGATATTCGATGTTAGTGAGGTTGGCCATGGTTTTTCAAGGGGTTCCTTTTGGATCGGCCAAAGCCGGAAACCTGGACCGGATGGACATCGCCAGCGAAAGTAATTGGCAGCCGGGCAGTTGCCACGCGCCGGTCCCCCCCCCAGCACCAAAGTTTATGACGTCGTCACTTACAACGTTGCGGTTTCGCTATTCAACGCCTACCGCGAAGAAGTTGATACTTAATTTTGCGTGTGCGGGCCGCGAAGCTGAAAGCGACCTTACGATGTTTCGTGGCGTATTGAGCGGCAGCCCGCAAGGGATATTATGTGTTGGGGGCCGCTTGTGATATGTTCCTTTCCGAATTTTCAGGATATTTGACAACATAAAAAATAAAGGGTTTAGGCATATGCATGTGGGAATGGCGACAATTTTTCAGAATCCCGACCGGGATAATGGGGTAAGTGATCACACGGTATATCAGAAGGAAATGACCTTGGCTTTGATGGCCGAGGATCTGGGATACGAGTCGGTTTGGGGCGTGGAGCATCACTTTACTGACTACACCATGACCCCCGATGTGGTTCAATTTTTGTCGTACGTCGGTGGCGCCTGCAAAAAGGTGAAACTAGGCACCATGGTCGTGGTTTTGCCGTGGAATGATCCCATGCGGGTTGCTGAAAAAATTTCGCAGCTTGATTGTATGTCGAATGGCCGGGTTATTTTCGGCATCGGCCGGGGCTTGGGCCGGGTCGAATTCGAGGGGTTTCGCGTCGAAATGGGTGAATCCAGGGAACGTTTTGTCGAATCCGCGACAATGATTCTGGATGGCCTCGAGCAAGGCTATTGCGAGTATAGCGGCGATCACATCAAACAGCCGAAGGCCCGCATTCGTCCCGAGCCATTTGCGTCCTTCAAAAACCGCACTTATGCGGCAGCCGTGTCACCGGAATCGTCAGAGATCATGGCTAAACTGGGCCTTGGTATTTTGGTTATTCCGCAGAAGCCTTGGGAAGAACATGCGGCGGAATTAAAGAACTACAACGAATTATTCATGAAGATGCATGGAGTGGCCGCTCCCCGGCCCTACATCGGTGCTTGGATTGCCTGCGACAAAGACCCCAACAAAGCGGAAGCCATGGCGCGCGAATACATTGCCGGATATTGGAACTCCGTGGTGAAACACTACGAGATGGGGAGCGACCATTTTGCCTCCACCAAAGGCTACGAGTATTACGAGAAGCTGACCGAAACCATTGCTGAACAAGGCATCAGTGGTATGGCCGATTTCTTCATGGACCTTCAAGTTTGGGGAACCCCGGAACAGTGCTTTGAGAAGATAAAGGACATTCACAGCCGTACCGATTGCTGTGGGTTCACCGGTGTCTTCCGTTACGCGGGTATGCCGCTTGAAATGGCTCAAAGTAATTTGACGACTTTTGCGCGCGAAGTGATGCCCGAGCTCAAACTTTTGGGCCACCGTCCGCTCTTCGATATGGAAGAGGACGAAGCGCCGGCGTTCATGGCGGCGGAGTAGGGCCCACGCGCAAAGCGCTACGTTGCGCGCATAAAAATAGCGGCGGCCGGAATTGCTCCAGCCGCCGCTTTATTTATGTGTTTTTCTCTAATTGAATATATCGAGTGACACCGGCACTCTGATCATAACGTCAAGGTCCGGCGAATCTTCAGTGACGCCAACTCCCAGGGTCACATTAAACGTCGTATTTCCGCCGGGGCGAAAAGATCACCCAACCAAAAATCGACCAACCTGTAAGGTTCTTGCTGCCGGTCCGGCGATGCCGTTGAGACGGGTTTTCTGAACTTGTTTGTGATCGTAACCCAAACTGAACGAGAGCATTTCATTCAGCGCAACTCCCATGCCGAAGTTGACCCCGACCGCATTTCCCGGATCGATTTTGCCAAATCCGCTGATGTTGCGCTCGAAGTTTATCAGGTAGTTTACGTTGGCATATAGCACTGCGAGGTCAGTCGGATATATCATCGTCATGCTCGGCTCGAACGCCTAAAGGCCGGTACCCGTCGGCAATTGTGTTTCGACGTTGTTGGCGTCCTGCCTAACCTCGAACGGATCTTTACCCGTGTGAGATTTACCGCGCAAGTTGGCGACAAAATAGGGCATTTTGCCGCCGCCCTTGTTAACTTGATAGTGAGCAGCGAATTCGATGTCGCCAATATCGCTGCCATTGGCCGACGTGGTGGATTCTTGATCCACGCCGAAGCCACCTAAAGGACAGCTTGTGGTGGTGTCGTCCCGCCAGACATGGGGGACTTTCACTTCCACTTCTAGCCGGTTGGCGAGTCCATAGCGCGCGGTCATCGATGAAATAACCGTGTTGCGGTTCTCCTCAGTCACATTAATGTTGCCGATAATAATTCCCGGCAGAACCGAGAAACCGGCGATCTCGGCGCGGTTGACGTCACTGCGCACATAATTGGCCGACGGCTTGAGGATTAAGCGCCCTTTGGGCAACAATACACCGCCCACATCAGCAATCGCTGCAACTTCGGGCCGGGTTTCGGCTTCGGCGTCCTTCAATCCTTCAATGGATGTGGTTGTCGCCCCGGTTTCGTTTTGCGTGTACCGGCGGTAGCGATCGGACCTGTTCTTGCGGGGAACATTGGGGGTCGGGATATGAACCGCCTTTTGAACTCGCGCTTCAGACGCCTTTCTGACCTGGGCTTCCAAAGCCTCCAGCCGCCGCGTCTGCATTCATCCCCCATATAGGCAAAGGCTTTTTGGTTCGTGTACCTAATCCCGTCCTAAAGCCACGTGTTTTCTGATGACACACTTTGACCGGACGGGAGTGTAATGAATAACACCCATTGTATCCAACTGGAAAATAGGCCTGTATCGACTTAAGGGGTCTGTAATTACACGAGTATTCGCAAGTAGAGGGTGAACATTCTCGTGAAGTGACAAGTCAGTAACAGTTAAGCACGGTGATAGGGATGGCCTGAAATCAATGTACTGGCGCGGTAAAGTTGCTCGGCGAGCATGACTCTGACAAGGATATGGGGCCACGTCATGGCGCCGAGTGACAGAACCAAATCCGCGCGTTTCAGCAAGTCAGGGGTGTGGCCAGCAGCACCGCCGATGAGAAAAACCAGGTCGCGGACGCCTTGGTCCTGCCAAATGGCCATTTTTTTTGCCAATCCTTCACTTGAAAGGCTCACCCCCGTTTCGTCCAAGGCAATGATTGTGCTTGCCCGGGGGATGACTTTTTCGAGTTTCTGGGCTTCGTTATGGCGCCGCTTCTTAACGTCTTTGATGTGTTTTTCGTCAACTTCAAACAATGACAAAGACCATGGCAACCGATCAACATATTTTTGGTAAAGAACTTTCTCAGGCCCCGTCCTAAACCGGCCTGCGGCGGCAATTATAATTTTCAAAACTATACCGCTAGAGGCGCGGTTTTGCGGCCGTTTAGACCGCAGCCCGCCCTGGATTAAATTGTGTAGTCGTGTCCACCGACCACATTTTTTCGAGATTGTAAAAAAGGCGCACTTCGGGCCTGAACAGGTGGATGATAACGTCACCCGCATCCACGAGCACCCAATCTCCCTGACGCAGCCCTTCGGTTCGCACCGGCTTAATGCCGGCACCTTTTAGGCGTTTTACAAGGTGAGTTGCAATCGAGCCGATGTGGCGATCTGACCGTCCACTTGCAATAACCATGGCGTCAGCAAAACTCGTTTTTCCGAGGAGGTTGATTGAGACCATATCCATGGCCTTGTCATCTTCAAGGGACTCTTGCACTAGCTCAAGGAGTCCGTGTTCCGGTTCTTCGACCGGCTGAACATGGGGTTTTATGAGGAGTTACTCCTTTTGTCGTTGGTCTGGTTCAAATGCGCGCCTTGGTTACCTGCTTGCCTGATCGCGGTCGCCGACTGAGGATGGAGCGGTCCGGAAATAAAACACCAGACAGGTGGTTTGCGTAAAGCGAGGCCCCGAAATCTTTGTGCACGTACCCGTTGTCTCCGAATATGCCGGGCGGCAAGACTGTTTAGCGCCCGCAGAGAATAAGTGGGACGGCCGAAAATCGCAATGGGTACATTTGCCATCAAGGTTTGCCAGTGCCGCCAACGCGACATTTGTCCAAGATTATCAGCTCCCATCAGCCACACAAATTTCGTTTTTGGAAACAATGAGTTAAGATTTCTAATCGTATCTACTGTGTTACTTGTTCGAAAACTCGCTTCAATCGCCGTTACTTGTATTGCGGTGCCATTCGCGACTCTTTTCGCACTTTTAATCCGCTGTTGCATGGATAGCATCCCGGCGGTGGATTTAAGCGGATTTTGGGGCGACACCAGCCACCAGATCTGATCCAGACCGAGACGTTGCAGGGCGAGGCGGCTGATATGCATATGTCCGGCATGGGCTGGGTTAAACGATCCCCCCAGCAATCCGACCTTCAAACCAGGACGGCAAGTCAATCCATTGCGCCGTAAACGGGGACTTTGAGCGCCAGGTTTCAGTGCGCGCACGATAATCAAGGACGGGTTTGGCCGTTGCCCTGAACGACATATTTGAAGGTGGTCAATTGCTCTACTCCGACCGGGCCGCGGGCATGGAGGCGACCCGTCGATATACCCATTTCGGCGCCCATGCCAAACTCGCCACCATCGGCAAATTGAGTCGACGCATTGTGCATGACAATGGCGCTGTCCACCTCGCGTAGAAAACGGGCAGCGGTTTCGCCATCCTCGGTCACAATGGTGTCGGTGTGCTGGGAACCATGTTCGGCGATATGGGCGATCGCCCCTTCGACTCCTTCCACGACGCGAACCGAAATGATCGCGTCCAAATACTCAGTTTTCCAATCTTCTTCTGTGGCCGCGGTGACTCGCGCATCCATATTTTGAGTCGTCGCATCGCCGCGCACTTCACAGCCTGCCGTGATCAAGTCATTGATCATTTGCGGAAGCGCTTCGTCGGCCAGAGCCGCATCCACCAGCAGAGTTTCTGTTGCGCCGCAAATTCCCGGGCGGCGCATTTTACTGTTGAGTAATATTTCCCGCGCTTTGGTTGTGTCCGCACCCCGGTCCGCGTAGACATGGCAAATGCCATCCAAATGAGAGATCACTGGAATTTTACTTTCGTTTTGCACGCGTTCGATCAATCCCTTGCCCCCGCGCGGGACAATGATGTCGATCAAATCCGGCATGGTGAGCAGACAGCCGACGGCCGCCCGATCGGTTGTCGGCACAATCTGGATCGCGGTTTCCGGCAGTCCGGCGGCCGTTAACCCTTGAACCAGACAATGATGGATGGCCCGCGACGAATGAATGCTTTCAGAGCCGGGGCGCAAAATGGCGGCGTTGCCGGACTTAAGGCAGAGCGCACCTGCATCCGCCGTCACGTTGGGACGGCTTTCATAGATGATGCCAATGACACCCAGGGGAACTCGTACCCGGCTAATGCTAAGCCCATTGGGACGGTCCCACTCGGCCATGACTTGACCGACCGGATCGGGCAGATCTGCAATAGCTATGAGACTGTTCGCCATGGCAGCGATACGAACCGGGTCCAGCTTCAACCTGTCGAGCATGGGGCCCGACAGTCCTGCGGTCTCGGCCGCAGTCGCATCTTTTGCGTTCGCCGTCAGCAGCAAGTTCGTGTCTCGACCTAAAGCAAGAGCGGCTTCACGACAGGCCATATTTTTGGCGTCGGTTATGTTGTTGGCAAGAATTGCCGCCGCGCTACGCGCGTTGGTCGCGAGCGCCCGCATGACTTTGGCAATGTCTGTCGACGCATTGTCAGTCAGATTGGTCTGCCCGGTATTTGCCGCTGTGGGTGCGTTATTCATCGTTCTTCACATCCTGTTCTACGCCACGGCATGATCAAGAGAGAGCCAAATCATCACGATGGATCATCTCATCCCGGCCACGATAGCCGAGGATGTCTTCGATTTCACTGCTTTTATGGCCCAGGATAAGGCGCGCGTCGGCGGTCGAATATGCACATAGACCACGCCCCAATTCCCGTCCATCTTGACCCCAAATAATGACCGCGTCGCCGCGTTCGAAATCGCCGTCCACGGCAATCACGCCCACGGGCAGTAGGCTTCGGCCTTGGGCCAGCGCGGCTGTCGCGCCAGAATCGACGGTTAATCGGCCCGCCGGCCGCAAACTGGCGCCAATCCACTGTTTGCGGGCGTCCTGCGGATTTTTGCGCGGGACAAACCATGTGCATCGTGCCCCATTTTCTAATGCGTTTAGGGGTTGCACGCCTTTGCCATTGGTAATTGCCACGTGACAGCCACCGGTAAGAGCCATTTTCGCAGCTTCGATTTTTGTGACCATGCCGCCGGATCCCGTTGGTGTTTTGGCGGCCCCAGCCATGGCCTCAATCTCAGGCGTAATCCGCTCGACAACAGGAATAAAGGCAGCGTCCGGGCTGGACGAGGGGTCGCTGTCATAGAGACCATCAACATCCGACAAGAGAATCAAGCAATCGGCGCTGGCCATTATGGCGACCCTGGCTGCCAACCGGTCATTGTCTCCATAGCGGATTTCACTGGTGGCGACGGTGTCATTTTCATTGATGAGCGGAAGCGCGCCAAAATCGAGCAAGGCGTTCAAGGTGCCGCGGGCGTTTAAGTAACGGCGCCGTTCTTCAGTATCGTCAACCGTGAGTAAAACTTGAGCAACAGGCAGTTTATGTGGGCGCAAAGCTTCTTCATAAGCATGGGCTAAACTCACTTGGCCGGCCGCCGCCGCCGCTTGCTTTTCTTCAAGCTTAAGCGGGCGGTCATTCAAATGGAGCACTGTGCGACCGAGTGCAATGGCACCGGAAGATACCAAAATCACATCCTGACCGCGCCCCCGGCAGCGCGCAATATCGGCTGCTAAGCCCGCCACCCATTTTTTGTCGAGCGCACCGTTTGTTTTGTCGACCAGAAGGCTTGAGCCAACTTTAACGACAAGCCGCCGGGCGGTTTTAATCCTTTCTGACATGGCTTTGCCTCTAGTTCTCCGGAGACCATGCAGCAGAACCGGCGGCCACGACGGCATCAGTGTTCTGTTCGATTTTGTCGGCGATTTGATCCCGAAGCGCCCGTAGTATTGGCTCCACCCCCTCACCACTAATGGCAGACAGAATCATCGCCTTTGCGCCGACCGCAGTGGAAAGTTGCTGAAGTTTTTTCGCGACAACATCAGATGACATGGCATCGGATTTGTTAAGCGCGACGATCTCAGGTTTTGATCCTATTCCATGGCCGTATTCCTCGAGTTCCTGGCGCACGGTGCGATAATTCGCCGCCACGTCATCGGAGGTGCCATCCACCAGATGCAGAAGAACGCGGCAGCGCTCCACGTGTCCCAAAAACCGTGTGCCCAATCCGGTGCCTTCATGCGCGCCCTCAATCAGGCCGGGGATGTCGGCCAGAACAAATTCACGATCATCGGCGCGCACCACGCCAAGCTGTGGGTGCAGGGTGGTAAACGGATAGTCGGCAATTTTCGGACGTGCGCGGCTAACCGCTGCCAGGAAGGTTGATTTTCCGGCGTTGGGGAGGCCGACCAACCCTGCATCGGCGATCAATTTCAATTGCAACCAGACCCACATTTCTATGCCGTCACCTCCCGGTGTCGACCGCCGGGGTGCTTGGTTGGTGGAACTTTTAAAGCGCGTGTTGCCGAGCCCGTTTTTCCCGCCTTCGAGGAGTAAAACACGCTCGCCCAATTCCATCATGTCGGCGAGCACAACTTCCCTGGTGTCATCGAACACCTGCGTGCCCTTAGGCACTTTGAGAGTTATATCGGCGCCGTGTTTACCGGTGCGATTGCGGCCGGTGCCGTGATCTCCGATTTTCGCTTTGAAATGTTGCTGATACCGGTAATCGATCAGCGTATTCAGGCCATCCACGCATTCCACATAGACATGACCGCCACGGCCGCCGTCGCCACCGTCCGGGCCGCCGTATTCGACAAACTTTTCCCGGCGGAAGCTAATGGCACCTGCGCCGCCATTTCCGCTACGTAAATAAACTTTTGCTTCATCAAGAAATTTCATCTCAACGTTCCGCCCTGGAGGCAATTAAGTCTGCCGCACACAAAAAAAAAGGGAATGAACCACCATCCCCCTGTTTCTGGCCTTAAACACGGATCTCTTTGGTCCGTCCGGCACCCGTTTGGGGTCGGTTTATGCCACCGGGGCCACCGAAACATAAGTCCGGCCTTTTTGCCGTTTTGAAAATTGAACTTTGCCTTCGCTCAGAGCAAAAATCGTGTGGTCCCTACCAATCCTTACATTTTCGCCGGGGTGCCATTTAGTGCCGCGCTGGCGAATAATAATGTTGCCGGGGATCACACTTTCGCCACCGAATTTTTTGACGCCAAGGCGCCGGCCGATTGTATCGCGGCCATTCCTCGAACTGCCGCCAGCCTTTTTATGTGCCATTACTTATCATCCTCGGATTTCTATGCCGCCACCTTTTTAGGGGCTGTGTTTTTGGCCGGGGCCTTTTCAGCTGTGGGCGTGCTGTCGTCTTTGGCTTTCGTATCTTGGACCGGCTTGTCGTCCGCTTTTTTGGCTTTCGGTGCCGCCTTGGTTTTGGCGGCGGCCTTTTTTCCGTCCGGCGCAATATCGGTCACACGCAATACCGTAAGTTCCTGCCGGTGGCCGCGGGTTCTCTGATAATCTTTCCGTCGTTTTTTCTTAAAAACAATGATCTTGGCGCCGCGGGTCTGCTCGACCACTTCGGCTGTGACCACGGCGCCTTCGACTGTGGGCGTGCCGACGGTCACATCAGCGCCGTTTACAACCATCATTACGTTTTTCAATTCGACCGATGCACCGGCAGCACCTTCGAGCTTTTCGACGCGGATGACGTCGTCTTTGGCAACTTTATATTGCTTCCCGCCGGTCTTTATGACTGCGAACATGGCCGTAACCGTCTCTTTCAGTGTTAAATTATTGATCAGTCTATGATTTATGGGTTCACCTACCCGATTGGAGCCCTCGTAAAAAGTTCTCCGAAATTAGGGGGCGGACTATAGCGTCAGCACCGCCTGTGTCAACGATTATCAGAGGCTGAAAGTTCATCAAAAGTGCCAATAATCGAGGGATCCATGCAAGCGCCAACCTAGACTTGCCACCGAATATCGCAGAAAGCGGCTTTGGGCTTTTGTAGCGGCATCATCGTGTTGCAGGCTGATGGCCCTTAGGTTAGGCTCCGCGCGGCCTACGCAGCCAGCTATTTGCCTGCCAACTAGACAGGCAAGCCATCACCGCGGAGAGGTGCCAGAGTGGTCGAATGGGGCGGTCTCGAAAACCGTTGTGCCTTATGGGTACCGTGGGTTCGAATCCCACCCTCTCCGCCACTTTTCCTTAAAATATTGTTAAATATCAATTAGATGAACTTATTTATATGAATTCAGCCCCCCAAATAGCCCCCATTCTTGATTGAAATTGCCGGATTTAATGTTCCGGCGGGCTTCTGCGGGGAGAGATATTCCTAATTTCTCAATACGACCAACAACAATTTCACATACGGCATTAGCCAAGGGTCAGATTGGCATAACTGCGACATTGTGGAATCGCGGTGATCAACCTAGAGTCTCAATATTGCAATGGGGCAGAATTCACCGTCTGCAAGGCCGGGAGACTAGGCGAAATGGACGAATTTGATTATTGGCGCTTGTGTGATGACTTATCCATTTTTCAGGCTGCGCTATTGGTTATCGGCGAAGACCCGTCAGGAGATAACAGCTATATTGAGGGTTGGGAGGTTCATAAAAGGCCCCATGGCTATGAAGCTGCGAAAACCGCGATTGCAAATGGTTTGATGCGTTCGGTAATTGAAGGAGAGCTCAAATTCGAACTTAAATACGACCTCAATGGAAATGAGGTAGGCGGAACGAACGTCATTGATGCGCTTTCCTCAATTGTCTCAGTCGAATCCCTCCGGAAATTCTTGACAGCGCGGGGGATCACCACGGGATTCTTTTTCCCCAGCGGGTTTGATAATCGCAGTTATCTCGACCGCGACAATTCGTGTTACGCGCCAAAACTGGCAACCGCGCTCGCCCGCGCCATGGTATCCCGCTGGGGCATGTCCGAAAGCGTGGGCCCCATTGACCTGCGCGAAAGTGATGAGCATCCGTTCCTTGGCCGTGAGATAGCCCAACCAAGGCGCTTCAGCGAGACCACCGCCCATGAAGTGGATGAAGCGGTGGGCAAAATTCTGCGTGAGGCCGAAGCCCGGGATGTTGAACTTGTGCGCGCCCACCGCCTTAGTCTCGACTGCCTGGTTACTGCACTTGAAGAGCGCGAAACTCTGGACGCAGCCCAGATAGAAACCTACTTGGGCGCGGCCAAGCATCGCCCGGCACCACCGCGCAGTGACGATGAAACCAGATCGAAAAGCAAAGCAGAAACCGGCTGACGCTGCCGAGATCGAAACAGCTCAAATTTGGAGAGAGACCTATGAAACGGATTGTTGTTGTCGGTGGCGGCTTCGCCGGCATGTGGGGGGCGCTGGCCGCCGCGCGAAAGATCGATCAGTCAAATGTGGCGGCTGGTGAATTTGAGATATCTCTGATCAATCGGGACGGCTTTCACTGCATCCGGCCGCGCCTTTATGAAAATGACCTGACTGATGCCCGCATCCCCTTGGCGCCGGTGTTGGAACCCGCGGGCGTAACGCTGATCGAAGGCGAAGTGCAGGCAATTCACCCCGAGGCGAACCACATCAGCGTAGGCACCGGCAGCAACAGCCGACAACTACCTTATGACCGGCTTATATATGCAGCGGGCAGCATTTTGAGCATGCCTGATATCCCCGGTGCCGCCGAGCATACTTTCAACATCGACACTTTCGACAACGCCGAGCGCCTGAATACTCATCTGAAACACTTGCCCGACCTTGCCGACACAGAAGGCCGGTTTGCCGTGGTAGTGGTGGGCGCGGGTTTCACCGGGCTCGAGATAGCCTGCGAACTGCCAGCCCGCTTGTCAGCTCTTGCGGGCGCAGCCCAAGCGCGCGTGATCCTGGTCGATCAAGCGCCGGTAATGGGCGCAACACTAGGGTCCAATCCAAGGCAGGAGATTGAGCGCGTTGTCAATTCCCTTGGCATCGAATCCCGCCTTGGTGTCCAGATTTCCCGGATCGATCCGGACAGCCTGACCTTCGACGATGGCAGCAAAATTCAAACCAATACGGTCATTTGGACTGGCGGCGCCCTGGGCAATCCGATCGGCCGCAACCTGGGCATTGAACTGGATGATCTGGGCCGGATACCCGTGGACGGACAACTTCGCGTGGCCGGGCTGCCTGACATCTTCGCCGCAGGTGACGCCGCGCGCGTCCCGGTTGACGACACCCACATTGCAGTTATGTCCTGCCAGCATGCCATGCCCCAGGGTAAGTACGCCGGCCACAACGCCGCCGCTGATCTGCTGGGCGAACCGCTTCTTGACTATCGTCAACCAACCTACGTTACCTGCTTGGGACTGGGACCCAGCAACGCCATTTACACGGAAGGCTGGGAGCGCGTGGTGCGCAACACCGACGCCCACCAACTGAAGCGCGATATCGTCACCCAGTGGATCTATCCGCCTTCAAGCGGCGATCGTGCCGAAATATTTGCGGCGGCCGAGCCAGTGACCGTGGATTATTACTGACGGAAAGGTGATCGGTTATCTGCCGGGCCCACATTGCGCGGCGAAATCACCAACTCTATAGTCGGTACCGCCCGCGAGTTCCAACCTCCAACATCGGGAAGGAGCAATCCCATGAATGTTCAGCCTCAAACTCTTGAAGCCGCTGATTCCACGACCGGTAACTTGCATACTGACGACATAGCCTGGACTGAAATATGCCCGGGCGCATTCGTGAAAGTGCTGGCGGTTGACGAGAAAACCAACTGCGTCGATACGCTCACCAAGTTCGAGCCCAACTTTACCTTCAACCGCCACCGCCACTTGTCGCAAACGGTCGCCTATGTAATCGAGGGCGAGATCCGCGACGTGGTCTCGGGCGAGGTGTGCGGCAAAGGCGCCTGGGTCAGCAACTTGCCCGGCACCGTCCATCAAGAAGCGTCCGGCGAAGATGGCTTTATCCTCTATGCCAGCCTTCGTTCGGAAACGCCAAATTTGATTGAAGTGCTGGATGAAAATGACAACGTCATCCAAGAAGTGACAGTTGCCGACTATCAGGCGATACTGGATAACCAGTAAAACTGCCGGGACTAGGTAAACTGTATGGGGGGTGCGGAAGTCGGCAATTCAGCGGGGAGCAGTGAGCAGGATGCCCCATGGCCCCGCCCCGCGTACTCGTGGTACGTGGTCGGCATTCTGACAGTCGCTTACACCGTGTCGTTCGTCGATCGGCAGATTGTATCGCTGCTGGTTGAGCCGATCCGCCGGGATCTTCAAATCAGCGACACCGAAATCAGCCTGCTGCAGGGCTTTGCCTTTGCTGTTTTCTACACGATCATGGGATTGCCGATCGCGCGCTTTGCCGACCGGCATTCGCGCCGTGCGATCGTTGCCGGCGGCATATTCTTTTGGAGCCTGATGACTGCGGCGTGCGGCCTGGCTCACAATTTCTGGCAATTGTTTGCGGCGCGCGTTGGGGTGGGGGTGGGCGAAGCTGCGCTCTCGCCACCGGCTTATTCGATTATTGCCGACTATTTTCCGCCTGATCGTCTGTCGCGGGCGATCAGCTTTTATTCCATGGGTATCTACATTGGCGCGGGATTGGCGTTCGTAGTGGGCGGCGCGGTCATCCAATTGGTCGAAAGCGCAGGCGTGACCACATTGCCGATCCTGGGCGAGGTCTACTCGTGGCAAGTCACCTTCATTACGGTGGCCGCCCCGGGACTTCTTGTGGTCGCGCTGATGGCGACGGTACGCGAGCCGATCCGGAGAGGCCTATTACCCAAGTCCGGGAGTCCACAAACGGCGCGTTCGTCACCGTCGGTGGGCGAAGTAATTGCCTTTACCCGCCGAAGCCGAAAGGTATTGCTTTCCCATTACATGGGGCACGCGTTCCTCGCGCTGATCGGCTACGCCAATTTTGCCTGGATCCCCACCTTTATGATCCGCAATCACGGCTGGTCAGCCACGCAAGTAGGGTTCGTGTTTGGAATGCTGATCCTCGTGTTCGGCACCACGGGGGTCTTCACCGGTGGCTGGTGGGCGGACCGGCTGCGGGCTCGCGGGCACGTTGACGCCAACATGCGGGTGTCCATGTACGCAGCCCTCATCATGCTGCCGACCCTCATCGCCGCCCCCCTGGTGCCGAGCCCGGTACTTGCCATGGCTTTGGTTGCGCCCGGGATATTCTTGCTCAGTATGCCGTTCGGTATCGCGCCCGCGGCCTTGCAAGTCATCACACCCAATCAAATGCGCGCCCAAATCTCCGCGCTCTATTTATTTGTCGCAAACATTATCGGCCTCGGCCTTGGGCCCACCGTGGTCGCCCTCATTACCGACTATGTGTTCGGCTATGACCTCGCGGTGCGCTATTCGCTCGCCATTATGGGCGGCACCATCGCGCCGCTCGCTGCGATCAGCCTCGCATTCGGCCTTAAGCATTACCGGGCCGGCTTGGACGCCGCCAAATCCTGGACTTAGTACCGGCCTGAGCGCGAATAGATGCGCGCAGGTTCAACCCTCCCTTGACAGTCCCGCAGCGCGCAAACAGACTCTGGGCATGCGTATGTTCCAATTTCTGATCACTCTAATTGTTGTGCTGCTAACCGCCACGCCCGCCCGCGCGGATTTCGACGCGGGCATGGCGGCCTATGAGCAGGGAGATTTCAATACCGCCATGACCGAATGGCTGCCGCTGGCCGAGGCCGGCGACGCCGAAGCCCAATACCGGGTCGGACGGTTGTATGGTTTTGGGGAGGGGATCGAGGAAGACAAATCAGAGGCATTGTCTTGGTATCGATTAGCAGCAAATCAAGATCATCCCATAGCGACGTATAACTTGGGTGTTTTTTATGAGCACGGATATGGGATTTCATCAGACAAGCAAGTGGCTTTTGAATACTTCCGCAAAGCCGCCGAGCTGGGCGATATTACCTCGGCTTCAATTGTTGGCGGCGCTCACTGGCTTGGCAAAGGCGTGCCCGAAGACAAGGAGGAAGCTGTTCGGTGGCTTCGCATCGCGGCTGAGGGCGGGCATGACATCGCGCAAAACAACCTAGGCATCGCCTACACCAGTGGGGAAGGTGTCGCAAAAGATGAGCAGAAAGCTGTTTATTGGTTTAGGCGGTCTGCCGAGCAAGGATATGAAGATGCGCAAGGTGCTCTCGGAGTGCGATACAAATTTGGCGAAGGTGTCGAAAAGGATTTGGTCGAGGCTTACAAATGGCACTTGTTGAGTCATCGCCCTGGAAACTGGCGTTCATACTACTCTCTGGCCACAGGATGGTTTATGACCACCGCTGCACAGAGAGAGGAAGCCACGCGTCTCGCCGACGGCCTTGGCCTGCAGCTTGACCCGGGCACTTTGGATGCGGCCGAGAACCCTGCTTAAGCGCGCTTAGAGCCTAGGTTTTAGGGCTTGGGCAAATAGGGACTGATCAAGGTTTGAACATCCAATTTATATTGGTCCCGTACAAAATCTGATCGAGTTTCTGTTCGATCTGCGCATCGACCTCGGCCGTTGCCTCGCGATCGTAAACTTTCGGCTGGGTGTAATTATCGAACCAGTGCCTGGCATCGCTCAGGGGGAGAAACTCGATGGTGGCGCCGGAATTAGCCAGAGCATTCACGCGTGCGCGGCATGCACCGGGGCTAGTGACTTTATCGGCAGTACCGTGGAAAACGCGGACGTCCACTGATGCCGGAAAGCCCTTTTTGCCCGACAGCGATTTGTCGCTGCAGTAGGGGTAAAAC